>NZ_JBYKYF010000384.1:0-2482 GCF_057736855.1 Sporomusa sp. | reverse complement strand
ATGGAGTCAAAATTAAGGATGCTGCGCTGGTAGCTGCCGCCGTACTGTCTGACCGCTATATCACTGACCGCTTCCTGCCAGACAAGGCCATTGACTTAGTTGATGAAGCGGCTGCCAAACTCCGCACCGAAATTGACTCTATGCCCAGCGAACTGGATGAAGTACTCCGCCGCATTATGCAGCTAGAAATTGAGGAACAGGCATTAAAGAAAGAAACTGATCTGGCTTCTAAGGACAGACTGGAACGCATTCACCAAGAATTAGCTAGTCTTAGGGAACAAGCTGATTCCTTAAAAGCTCAATGGCAGTTGGAAAAACAGGCAATTGTTCGATTGCGAAATATAAAAGAAGAAATTGAAAACGTTCGTACCCAGATGGAAGCAGCAGAACGAAGCTATGACTTAAACCGCCTGGCTGAACTTAAATATGGCCGTTTGCCGGAATTAGAAAAAAAATTAAAAGCCGAAGAAGAACAACTAACCAGCAACCGGACTCACAAAACCATGCTGAAAGAAGAAGTAGATGAAGATGATATTGCCAAAGTGGTCAGCCGTTGGACAGGTGTGCCTGTCACCAAACTTATGACTGGCGAACGGGAAAAACTGATTAATCTTGAATCAATCCTCCACCGCCGGGTAATTGGCCAAGATGCTGCAGTCACCGCTATCAGCGAAGCTATTATTCGTGCCCGCGCTGGGATCAAAGATCCCGGCCGTCCCATAGGCTCCTTCATCTTCCTTGGACCAACCGGTGTCGGCAAAACTGAGCTGGCAAAAACTTTGGCCGAAGTATTGTTTGATGATGAACGCAATATGATTCGCCTGGATATGAGTGAATACATGGAAAAACATGCGGTCGCACGGCTCATCGGTGCTCCTCCCGGCTATGTCGGCTATGATGAAGGTGGTCAGTTAACAGAAGCTGTACGTCGCCGCCCCTACAGTGTCGTACTTCTAGATGAGGTAGAAAAAGCTCATAATGATGTATTTAATGTCCTGCTACAAATTTTGGATGATGGACGCCTAACTGACAGTAAAGGTCGTACCGTTGACTTTAAAAACACAGTCATCATTATGACCTCCAATCTTGGCTCCCAGGAAATTTTAAACAACGAATTTACGATTGCTAAAGAGCGGGTTCTGGAACTTCTCAAACGTCACTTCCGTCCTGAATTTTTGAACCGAATCGACGACATCATTGTCTTCAATGCTCTGTCTGCCAGTCAAGTGGCGGAGATTGCCGCCATCATGTTAGAGAACCTGAACAAACGCCTGCATAAGCAACTTAATATCAGCCTAACCTGGGACGATAGTGCCCTCAAGCTGCTAGCCAAAGAAGGTTATGATCCTCAATTCGGAGCGCGCCCCCTAAAACGTCTTATTAGTCACGTGGTAGAAACCGAACTGAGTAAAATGATTATTCGCAGCCAAGTTCGGGAAAATGACAAAGTGCTGTTAAGCGCCCCTGCCGGAAAATTAGTATTGACCGTTGAACCAAAGAAGGACGCCCAATAACATAAATAACTACTACTGATTCCCAGCCAATGCTGGGATTCTCTTTTTTCAGGACTTAAGTACTAACAGTATTATGACTTTTGATTGATTGAATTCCAGTAATGTTCAACTTATACTTATGATGCCATTATTTTTATAATCACACTCATATAGCTTTCCTTTCCAACCTGCTTATGAGGTCCATATATTGGGCAAAAGGGAGTTGTTTTTATGCCTACTACCAGAATGACTGCAGTTAAAGATTTAAAACCAGGCATGATCATTGGTGAACCGGTTTTGTCAGCCAGTGGCAAGATACTGTTGGGAACAGGTATCGTCATCACCCCACGTACGATTTCGCTATTAATGATGTGGAATGTCAGTCATGTCTTTGTTGTTTGCGATTCACCCGACAACAGCCCGGAAGAACCTGCACCGCCAGAACAGGTACCCAGCAGCCAAGACCTCTTAGTTGAAGAATTTATGCACTTTTTTAAAGAGTACGACGCACTGATTACGACTACTTCCCAATCTTTTGATTTTATCCGAAATACCGATCAAATTCCGGTTCAAGAACTAAAAGATATTTCGTTTAATATCTATTCTACCGTATTATCCACTGGACCGGCTATTATGGAATATTTGCTGGTAAGTGACTACAATCTTGCCGACAAAGTTACTCGCCATTCCGTTATGGTAGCCTTCATCAGCAGTATCATCGGCCGTAAACTTAAGTTTAACGATGAGCAGATAAAAACACTTGTCCTTGCAGGCCTGTTACATGATATTGGCAAACTGGTTATTGCCAAAGATGCCGAACCCGAACCTAAAGCCCACGTAATTAACGGCGGTAAGCTACTCCGACATGTGCCATCTTTACCGCAAGAAGTTTTATACAGTGCATTGCAACACCATGAACTCATGGATGGCACTGGTTTCCCACTAGGAGTAACAGGCAAGAAAATCCACCCCTATGCCAGGATTATTGC
>NZ_JBYKYF010000383.1:0-2483 GCF_057736855.1 Sporomusa sp. | reverse complement strand
GAGGCAGTTCCAGTTGTAGAACTGGTTACCCCAACATTTATTATAGAGCCTAAAATATATGCTACAAATTTCTACAGGCTAAATAAAAAGCCCCGCTTGCGCGGAGCCATATGCATGAACGTGGATGGGTTGTGGAGGATGATAAGTACCCCAAAGTTATATACTAACAAGTAGGCGAACAACCATCATCGCAGAAACAGAAGAACAGTAATAGGATAATAATGATAATTATAATAAACCCACCATTACCATTATTACAACCACCAAAACCAAAACCCATATGAATACCTCCTCTGCTGTTTGTTTTGTTTTCTTGTATATCGTATGATACGTAGAGGTATTAGGTGCAGGTTAGAAATAAAAAATAGCTACCGCCGGTAATAATCTTCGTTCTGGTTTTTTCCGATTACTAACACACCGCTCACATACACATAAGGCGCAAAGGCCTGGTAGCAAAACCGCCCTCTGTGGCTAAACCAGCTATTGATTTACTCCTTGTATGGGCATTATCGGAAAAACAAACAGCAAAATGTTGCCGACAGCTTGACAAGCTTCCCAGATAGTGACATAATAAGGGTAATTTAAAAAGGCACCTTTAAAGGCAGTCCAGAGAGGCTGACAAGGTGAGCGGTTGTTAGGTAGCTAATTGTAGTATTAGTTAGCCTTAATAGCTCTCTGTCAGTTTTTGGCAGAGAGCTTTTTACGTTTACAGGGTGCCTACAAAGGAGGAATCGCCTGAAAAACAATGCTAATAAAACATTCTATGTTACTCGTGCGATGACTTCGAAATGAAAGGGGAACTTTATGAACGCAATCGAAACAGCAACATCGAATACCCAAGCGCATGACTCGGAATTTTCGCTGGCCGCAGTTCCAGCCTCAGGACAGACTCAGGGGTTGTGGGCGGCTATGGCAGTGCTGGTAGGCTTTACCTTTTTTGCTCCGAGTATGACCGCAGGAGGCAATTTAGGGCTTGGTCTGACCTTATCGGGCTTTGTGCTCTGTGTAGCGCTAGGTAACGCTTTTCTCGGACTATATTGCGGCACACTGGCGCATATCGGACAAAAAACAGGCCTATCCTATGACCTTTTGGCCCATCGCTCTTTTGGCACTCTCGGTTCTTATCTTCCTTCAGCGATCATCACCTTCACCCAGACGGGCTGGTTTGGAGTAGGTGTTGCTATGTTCGCCATTCCGGTAGCCGATCTTCTAGATCTTCCTACTTGGGTGGTAGTCGCCTTTGCCGGACTGATCATGACTTCATCCGCCTATTTTGGAATCAAGTCTCTGGCCGTACTAGGTTCTATCGCGGTACCGCTGATTGGCATCCTTGGAACCTATTCTGTCAGTCAGGGACTCAGCAAAGCCGGCAGCTTTAACAATGTATTCTCCGTTAATCCAGAAAATCCACTCACATTAGCAGCAGGAATTACCATCGTAGTAGGTTCTTTCATCAGCGGCGGAACCTCCACTCCCAACTTTGCTCGTTTCTCGAAAACAAGCAAAATTGCGGTTGCGGCCACTGTTACCGCTTTCTTTGTGGGCAATTCCATTATGATGATCTTTGGTGCTATTGGCGGCGCCGTAATGGGAGTGGCAGATATCTTCGGCATTATGATCCTCCAGGGCTTGGCCATTCCTGCTATCATTACACTCGGTTTTAATATCTGGGCTTCCAACAACCATGCATTATATACAGCCGGACTGGGCGTATCAAATATAGTAAAAACTCCAATGAAGCCACTGATGGTGATTGCAGGCATTATCGGCACCATTGCCTCTGTATGGCTGTACTATCATTTTGTTACGTATCTTATCATTCTCGGTGGCATGATTCCACCGATCGGCGCCGTACTAATCGTACACTATTTCATGAACAAGCATGAATATTTTGATCCAAATTATAAAGTAAAAGCCATCAATAAAGGAAGTGTCGCTGCCGTCATCTGCGGTACCCTGGCCGGATTACTGGTTCCCTGGGGAGTCCCGCCGGTCAATTCCCTGCTGGTTTCTGGGATCGTCAGTTTCGTTTCCGAACTGGCAGCCCGTTCTAAGAAGAAAAAAGTAGTACCCTTATCTTGCTAAAAAAGGAGTTTTACTATGCTAATTAAAAATATAATCATTGAAAATGCAACTGAAACTACGGATATCCGCATCACCGATGGAAAATTTGCAACCATTGCCAAGGATCTTACACCGCTCCCAGGTGAAGAAGTCATCGACTGCCAAGGCTGCATGGCACTGCCGCCGTTTATCGATTCGCACGTACATTTAGACACCTGTCTCACGGCCGGCGACCCTTGCTGGAATGTAAGCGGCACACTGTTTGAAGGAATTGAGTGCTGGTCAAAACGGAAGGAAAAACTCTCCAAACAGGATGTAAAAGATCGTGCCAGAAAAGCCATCCAAAAACAAGCTGCCCATGGGGTTCAGTTTGTACGCACCCACGTGGACGTAACCGACCCCTCACTGATTGCTATGGA
>NZ_JBYKYF010000382.1:0-2489 GCF_057736855.1 Sporomusa sp. | reverse complement strand
CAGTGGTTCACACGAGTTTATGGTTATCGCTGAATCCGGGGAAGCAGCGATTGTGTACTGCGCTAGCTGCGAGTATGCAGCGAATGTCGAAAAAGCTGAACTACACCCCATTAGCGTACCTGCTGAAGAAAGCCTGCCGCTGACTGAGAAACATACGCCAGATATGAAATCTATTACTGCAGTCAGCCAATTTCTGGGGGTTAGTCCGGAAAAGACGATTAAAACCCTGGCTTATCGCACAGATAAAGATGAGATTGTTTTGGCGCTGGTACGCGGTGACCACGAAGTCAATGAAATTAAACTACTCAATAAAATTGGTTGTCTGCGTTTAGAAATGGCTGACGAAGAAGCCATCTCCCGTATGGTTGGCAGTACAGCCGGATATATTGGTCCGGTTGGACTGGCAGATAAAAAAGATGTCATCCTTGTAGCAGATGCTACGGTAATGAATATGCATAATGCTGTGTGCGGTGCAAATAAAATTGACACACATTATATCAATGTTAATCCTGGTCGTGACTTTACGCCAACCATGATTGCCGATATTCGTTTAATTCAAGAGAATGATCCTTGTCCTCGCTGTGGAGCTCCGTTAAAAACGGCACGAGGGATTGAGGTTGGTCAAGTGTTTAAGCTGTATACGAAATATAGTACAGCCTTGCAAGCAACTTTTATTGATGATGATGGTAAAGAAAAGCCGATGGTTATGGGGTGTTACGGGATAGGGATTAGTCGGACTATGGCGGCAGCGATTGAACAAAACAACGACGAAAATGGTATTATTTGGCCTGTACCGATTGCCCCTTATCATGCTGTGGTTGTTCCGGTTAGTACCAAAGATCAAGCACAAGTTGCGTTAGCCGAAAAGATATATGATGAGCTAAATGCCAATGGAGTAGAAACAGTTCTTGATGATCGCAATGAGCGTCCAGGTGTAAAATTTAAGGATGCCGACCTTATTGGTTATCCGCTTAGAGTCACGGTTGGTCCTAAAGCCGTAAATGAAAACCTGATTGAAGTAAAAGTACGGCGTACTGGCGAAACTCTCTATTTTGGACCTAATGAATATTTGGAAGGTATCAAAGATTTACTAACTAAACTGTAATTAGAAGCAGCTAATACAAAAAAAGCGTGATACCGTAATCACGCTTTTTTTGTCTACCAGTATGTATAACAAATTTCAATTGATATAAGACGATTAAGTCTTATGCTGTTACAGGCCTGGATGATTGCCGTATTAAAGACTTGGTACAAACCAAGCCTTTGCATATAGTAGTTGCATGTAAGAAGAGGGGATGGGAGCATGACATCCATCAGTGAAATCGATATAGTTTTGCGACTGGTTGTTGCTTGTATTCTGGGCGGCGTGATTGGCTTTGAGCGTGAAAGTTTGGATCGGCCGGCAGGATTACGTACCCACATTTTAGTGTGTGTGGGTTCGACCTTAATGATGCTTGTATCTATTTATGGTTTCATTGGTATTGATACGATGAATAAGGATCCTGGACGCATTGCTGCACAAGTAGTTAGTGGGATTGGTTTTTTAGGTGCAGGTACTATTCTGCGGGAAGGTTTGACGGTTACTGGCCTTACGACAGCGGCCAGCTTATGGGTAGTCGCAGGTATTGGTTTAGCGATTGGTGCTGGTCTCTTTTTTGCCGGTATCGCCGGTACGGCTTTGGTATTTTTGACCTTGGTGTTTTTGGGGCAAGCGGAACGTCGTCATTGGAGTAGTAAATCTCGGAACAGAATTAAAATGATTATTCGCGATCAGCCTGGCCAGCTCGGAAAGGTAGGTATGTTCTTTGGAAAACATGGTATCGGAATTCACAATATAACTATGCACCATATACATGAACAAAAAGTGATAAAGCTAGAGTTTGTGTTAAAAATGCCTGCAAATGTCGATATGATGAAGATTTTCGCGGAACTTACAGAAATTGACGGAGTGCTTTCTATTGAGAAACCGTGGTAAAATGTATTGGATATTTCCGACCTGTATTGATGGGGAGAGGTTACATGCCTAGTTATTGTGTTATACCTGAAAATTGCCAGAGCTTTTTTCAATTTATCGAGAGACTACCAATTGATGCGGTTAGCCAAAAATTATTAACAGCGGCTCGTGTTCAAAAAGTCGAGGTAAATCCTTGCACTCAGACTTGGAACATACATATAACTACAGCTACAGCCATTTCTGAGCAGGTACTTGAAACATTGGCTCAACATCTGTGTCAACATTGCGGGTTATCAAAAGTTACCTTTAACCAGCAAGTCAGGGATTTAAAGCAGTATTTAACTGAGAATTGGATACCATTTGTGGAAGAGATTGCACAGGGGCATTATGGTACGAAGCATTTATTAGTAAGTGCCTCATGGTCCTATGCTGATGAAGTGCTTACCATCGAAACTATGGGCGGTTTGTCGACCGCTATATTAGCTGAGCGTGGAGTTGCACAGGCGATTAAGAACTTTATTATGCGCGAGTTTGG
>NZ_JBYKYF010000381.1:0-2495 GCF_057736855.1 Sporomusa sp. | reverse complement strand
GGATTGGGCTGTTTTTATATCATAACGACACTATTGCTAGTTTGCAAGTAGTAACTTACTGCCTGATTTTTGCACTTAGGCAGGAGTTTTGTATAATGAAAGCAAACAGCATACGATGGCGAGGTTAAAATGTTAGACAAAAAAAGCTTATATGACCTTTTAAATAAATATCAGTTTACCTATGAAGCCTATGAACACCCTGCTGTTTATACCATTGAGGAACTGGATGCGCTAACTATTCCTCATAAAGAGCAGATTGTAAAAAACTTATTTTTGTGCGATGATAAGAAGAAAAATTATTATTTAGTTACCGTGCATGGAACTAAGACCGTCAATCTAAAAAGTCTGAGTGAAAGAATATCAAGCCGCAAGCTGCGTTTTGCCAGCGAGCAGTCGCTTAAAGAATTGTTGCTGTTGGAAAGAGGCCATGTAACTCCGCTGGGGGTTTTGAATAATGCTGAGAGAAATGTTATCGTAGTATTTGATAAAAGCCTGGAAAATCAGCGAATCGGCATTCATCCTATGGAGAATACGGCGACAATCTTTATCGCTGTTGCGGATATTAAAAAACTGATACAGGCTCATGGAAATACCGTTGTTATGTGTGATTTGGATTAATTTTAAAACTGGAGATATAAAATAATGTTGACAAAAGCTCGGGAAATATTAAAAAAATTTTATGGTTATGATGAGTTCCGACCAGGACAAGAAAAAATCATTGCCAGTTTGCTTGCCGGCAAAGATACACTTGCCATTATGCCGACCGGTGCAGGTAAGTCGCTGTGTTTTCAAGTACCAGCCTTACTGCAGCAGGGAGTTACAATAGTCATTTCGCCGCTAATTTCACTGATGAAAGACCAGGTGGATGCATTAAGCGCACAGGGGATACCAGCTACCTTTATCAATAGTTCGCTGACAGGCTCTGAGGCTGGCAGACGGCTGCAGAATATGCGAGCTGGTCGCTACAAGCTGGTCTATGTAGCGCCTGAACGGTTAACTACCGACTGGTTCCAGGCAGTGGTTGGCGAACTCAATATCAGTATGTTGGCAGTGGACGAGGCCCACTGTGTTTCGCAATGGGGGCATGATTTTCGTCCCAGTTATCGGGCGGTTAGCTCGTTTATCGCCAGTTTGCCTAATAGGCCGGTTATTGGTGCATTTACTGCCACCGCAACCCCAGAGGTAAAGAAAGACATCGAGAATCTATTGGCCCTCAAGTGGCCCCAAGTTCATATCACCGGATTTGATCGTCCCAACTTGTCATTTTCCGTTTTGCGCGGTGAAAACAAACAGCAGTTTATCTTACAATACGTAAAAGCAAATGCTAATCATTCCGGGATTATTTACGCGGCTACGCGGAAAGAAGTTGACGGGCTATATGAACTCTTAAGAAAAAAGGGCTATGCTGTCGGCAGATATCATGCCGGGTTAAGTGATGAAGAACGAATGAGCCAGCAGGAGCAGTTTCTCTATGACGATATCCGGGTTATGGTGGCTACCAATGCCTTTGGCATGGGGATTGACAAATCCAATGTGCGTTATGTAGTGCATTACAATATGCCGAAAAATATGGAATCTTATTATCAGGAAGCCGGACGCAGCGGGCGGGATGGTGAGCCTGGCGAATGTATCCTGCTGTACGGGCCGCAGGACCCATTATTGCAGCGGTTTTTGATAGATAAGTCTGTTGAGAATCAGGAACGAAAGCAGCATGAATTGAAAAAGCTGCAGGATATGGTGGATTATTGTCATACACCTGACTGTCTGCGTCAGTATATATTAAATTATTTCGGCGAATTTACGGCCGGACCGGGCTGCGGTCATTGCGGTAATTGTCTGGCTGACGGTGAGCAGGTGGATATTACTATTGATGCCCAGCAGGTGTTTTCCTGTGTTGTTCGTTTGAAAGAACGTTTCGGAATTTCGGTTATTGCCGACGTACTGAAAGGCTCTAAAAACCAAAAAATCCAACAACTGGGTTTGGATCGCTTACCGACCTATGGCTTGATGGCCCAGCGCACAGTCCAGGATATTAAAACCCTTATTCAACGCCTGGTAGCCACAGGCTATTTGCGATTGACGGAAAGTGAGTATCCGGTAGTAAAACTTGAGCCTAGTGCAGTGCCGGTGCTAAAAAATCAAGCTCAGGTTTGGCAGAAAGTCTTTACCGAACGCCAGCCTGCAGCGGATGATACTCTATTTGAATTGCTGCGCAAATGCCGCAAAAGCATTTCTGAGCGGGAAGGAGTACCGCCGTTTGTCATATTTGCTGACAGTACCTTACGGGAGATGAGTGAGCATCGTCCGGCTGATCTTATTGCCATGCGCCAGATAAAGGGTGTTGGTGAGTTGAAACTGCAAAAGTATGGCAAGGAATTTTTGACGGTTATCCTTAATTATCTGGAACAAAACATGGCTGCTGCAAGCAGTACTGTGGCGATGGCTGCTACTGCATTGACAAAAAAAGCAAGTAAAAAGCCTAGCAAGCCTGAGAC
>NZ_JBYKYF010000380.1:0-2498 GCF_057736855.1 Sporomusa sp. | reverse complement strand
TATCCCCTGCTCCACTACACTTTATGCTTTACCCCAACATTTGACAAAGAACCAAAAATTTTTGAAAAGCAAATCTTACTTTATAAAGAGACAAAAATAAGGTAAGATGGTAGATAATAAGATTAATTTGGCAAAACGCCAAAGAAGAGGGGGCAAACCTATGGAACGAAAGCTTAGAGCAGCCCTATTGAATATTATTGCCGATTATAACGATATAGTTCGACAAATTAATGATGCACAAACACCCGCAAGTAAGGCACAATTCATTGCCCAACAAGAAGCACTGCACCGCGTTTTACAGCAATTTGCCCAGGCGGAATATATTGAATATGTGGATGGGCAGTGGCGGATAAAAATTATTGTGATGGAGCGGGGTTAATTTTTTGGCCGTATCTGAAAAAAGGTACGGCTTTTTTTTATAGTCCCCAAAGGCTTTTTTGAGGCTAGCCATTTCCCTTAACCAGGGGAGAAGGCTTGTAAGTCTATTATTTGTATAGCAGTGCTTGCGAAAAGATCCAGCAGTTTTGCCGGAGCTTTTTTCAGCCATAAGCTATGCTTTCCGTTACAGCACGAATTGCCAGTGAAGTTTCGCCTGACCAGTTCACTTGGCAAGTAGAATTGGTGTTAATTTGGCTTCCTGAGCTTGTGACGGACCAATATAATTGTTGCGGGCCATAGCTGCCAGTACTATCGCCTGACGCTGCTTAGCGGCCGCGAAATTGACATAAGGTGATGTAAGGGAAGGGGCATTAGGCAGTCCGGCCAACATGGCACACTCGGCCAAATTAAGGTGGAAGGGCGGTTTACCAAAATAAATGGCTGCAGCCTCACCAATACCATAAGCGCCAGATCCAAAATAGATGGTATTCAAATACATTTCGAGAATTTCTTCTTTGGAATAATACAGTTCCATAGCAATGGCGAGAACAAATTCTTCAATTTTGCGGACTAGTGTTCGATCCTGGGTTAGAAATAGATTTTTTATTAGTTGCTGTGTAATGGTACTGCCGCCTTCCTTAAATTCACCGGTTTGAATATTTACCAATGTTGCTCGAATAATACCTTCAATGTCAAATCCCATATGATGATAAAAGCGGCTATCCTCGACAGCGATAATCGCCTGTTGCATGGGCAATGGTATATCAGACAAGCGGACATAATTTTTTTTATCCAGTTTTGCCTCGACAGCGCTTTTGAGAAAAAAGATTCTATGTATTCGTTCCCAAGCGCTTTTGGCGTCAGTTACTATTTCAGCTGCACCTGTCGGCAATATATTTATTTTGGCTATCGATGACCGTAGCCAAACATCACCGCCGGCCCAGATAAAAGTGGCTGCAAATAATATGATTAATAATGCCACAACCCGTCCTATTCGTAAACGATACGTTTTCACCATATCACCCCCTAAAAAGGTTAGCTACTACAATATATTTTAGCATTTAATTATCCACTAGAGAATACAGTGTAAGTAGCAAAGGCAGAAGGTGGTGATAACTATGAGGATCATGGTGATGCGAGGCAAAAGATTACTGCATGCTATAGTATTTAGCATTGCGGTGGTAGTCTTAAATCTTTTGACATTACGTTACCTGGTAGTCGATGACATGGAAAATGTTAATCTGGCAATCCTCAGCGGTAAGATCATAGCTATTGATGCCGGTCATGGAGGAATTGATGATGGAGCCAAATGGAATGGTATTGAAGAAAAAAATATAAATTTGGCAATTGCCATTAAACTAGCGAACATCTTGACTGCCAATGGAGCAACCCCGGTGTTTACCCGTGATAGTGATATCGACTATTACACACGGGGGAAAGGCGGCAAACGCAATGACATCTTAAAAAGGGTTGAAATTATTGATAATTCCGGTGCTAGTGTTTTCGTTAGCATTCATTGCAATGCGATTAAAGGCGCAAATTGGTCAGGGGCCCAAGTATTTTATAATCCTAAGCATGCAGAGAATAAACAACTGGCTGAAATCATGCAGCAGGCACTCAGAAATTTTCCGCCTGGTAATAAACGTCAAGCCAAGCAGGATTCTGATATTCTTATATTGAAATCAGTTAATACACCGGGAGTATTAATCGAAGCCGGGTTCATCAGTAATCCCGCTGAAGCCACGCGATTAAACAGCGAAGCGTACCAGCAAAAGCTGGCTGAGTATATTGCTAAAGCGCTAGCGTATCATTTCAGCCAGAATGTGGGAAGATAAGAAACGCAATACTAGGAACAATAGAGGGAGAGATTCTATGGATAATTTGGTTGGCTGTGCGTTTATGCCGCATCCGCCACTGATGATCCCCGAAGTGGGAAAAGACGAATTGGCAAAGGTTAAAAATACAGTAGTAGCCGCTACTCAAGTGTCCGAAATGCTAAAAGAGGCGAATCCGCAAACGGTGGTTATTATTACTCCGCATGGACCAGTTTTTAAAGATGCTGTCACTGTCAGTATTCACCCCCGCCTTAGAGGCAGCATGGCACAATTTCATGCGCCTGA
>NZ_JBYKYF010000379.1:0-2507 GCF_057736855.1 Sporomusa sp. | reverse complement strand
TAGTGAGTATAAAGTTGCAGTTATAGAAGGTGACTTATATACCTCCAAAGATGCTGACAGAATTGCTTCCTATGGTATACCGGTAATTCAAATTAATACCCGGGGTGGTTGTCACCTAGATGCTACTATGGTTAAAAAAGCTGTTGATCAGTTGGATTTGTCAACAGTTGATATCTTAATTGTAGAAAATGTGGGTAACTTAGTTTGTCCTGCCGAATTTGCTGTGGGGGAACATGCGAAGGTAGTCGTGTTCAGTGTTACTGAGGGAGAAGATAAGCCACTAAAATATCCACTTGTTTTTCGTCAGTCCGCAGCGATCATCATTAACAAGGTGGATTTGCTGCCATACACTGATTTTGCCATAGATTGTGCAGTCAATGATATTAAGGGATTAAATGCTGCCGCTGCTTTAATCAAGGCTTCTTGCAAAACTGGAGAGGGCCTGAGTTTGTGGATAGAATGGCTGAAAGAGCAAATACGGTTAGTTCACAACCATGGGGATTTATGAGTAGTAGGAGGAATATTGTGACCAATTTAACGGAAAGGCAGCGGGAGATTGAAGAAGTGCGTCTCCGGCTGCATCTTTTAGTTGAAGAGAAGGCAGGGAATTTTGCTGACCGGGAAGTAGGCGAGCTTAGTGCCTATTTAGACCGGCTTATTGTTGAATATGAATTGGAATGTGCCTTGCGCCAGAAGGACAAGTAGTTTTTGGCAATGATAAAGAAAATCTGAGGTCTAATCCTGATGCTATAGCTATACATTACTAATAGGTGTACCTGTTAGTAATTGTTAGTAGCGGAGGGAGTCCAGGTGCGTAAACGTGATGAACCGCAAGAGCTGAGGCGCAGTCTTAAGGAACGACATATTCAACTGATTGCACTAGGGGGATCTATAGGAGTTGGCTTGTTTTTAGGTTCAGCCTCTGCCATTCAGGCGGCCGGGCCGTCACTGCTGGTTTCCTATCTCCTTGGCGGGGTTGTGGTTTTTTGTTTACTCCGGGCGCTGGGAGAAGTGGCTGTTGCCTATCCGGTAGCTGGTTCTTTTAGTGCATATGCTCATATTTTTTTAGGTCCAATGGCAGGTTATGTAACAGGCTGGATGTATTGGTTTATGTGGATTGTTACCGGCATGGCCGAGATTACGGCAATAGGCATGTATGTGAACTTCTGGTTGCCAGAACTACCGCAATGGATACCGGCTTTAGTAACGGTAGTTATGATGACTGTCGTTAATCTGATTGCCGTAGAGATATATGGAGAAGTAGAGTTCTGGTTTGCGTTAATCAAGATCATTGCGATTTTGCTGTTAATTATAGGTGGCTTAGGGATGATTATATTTGGCATTGGTAATGGCGGAGTGCCCATTGGGATAGCGCATCTCTGGCAGCATGGCGGTTTTTTTCCGCATGGCGTCAGTGGTGTACTTATGGCGTTAGCCATGGTACTGTTTTCTTATGTAGGGATTGAAGTTATCGGTATTACCGCCGGTGAGGCCAAAGACCCAGCCAAGACATTGCCTGCTGCCATTGATAAAGTCTTTTGGCGGATTGTATTATTTTATATTGGCTCACTGTATGTTATTATGTCTATCTATCCCTGGACGGAGATTGGCAGTGTCGGTAGTCCTTTTGTATCGGTATTTGAACGACTGGGAATTGATAATGCCGCTGGAATCATGAACTTTGTTGTACTATCGGCGGCGCTTTCTTCGTGTAATAGCGGTGTTTTCAGCACTGGCCGGATGCTGTATACGTTAGCTAAGCAGAAAGAGGCTCCGGCGTTTTTGGGAAAGCTAAACCGCAGCCATGTTCCGGTGTTTGGAGTGCTAATTTCGTCAGCCTGTTTGCTGGTTGGCGTTGTTCTTAATTATTTTATTCCGGCAAAAGTGTTTACTTATGTGACCAGTGTCGGTACCTTTGCCTGTTTATGGGTTTGGGCTGTTATTATTATTGTCCAAATGAAGTTTAGGCGTAGTCTATCACCGGCACAAACAGCAAGATTAGGCTTTCCCATGCCGTGGTATCCTTTTTCCGGTATCTTTTGTTTAGTTATGTTGGCACTAGTGATGGTTATTATGGGTCAAAATCGCGATACTGCGATGGCTCTCGTGGTTGGGCCGTTATGGCTGCTGGCGTTAGTCATTTTCTATCTGCGGCGGTCTCGCGGTTAGATGTAGAGTAAATGGTATGATTTTTGCACAGTATAAACATATTGCTCAAAGCTCAGAGGATTACACCGTCCGTCTGTGTCTGCAATTCCTGAGTGCGAAATATAAATGCCTACATGCGATAGGGGGAATTGATATGTTCGAACGACCGGTTTGGGCAGAAGTTGATTTATCAGCCATTAGAGATAATGTTAGAGAAATTAAAAAAGTACTAAAGCCTGGAGTTAAGTTTTGTGCTGTGGTTAAGGCAGATGCTTACGGTCATGGCGCAGTAGCGGTTTCTCGGGCTGTCCTGGATGCCGGTGCTGACCGGTTGGCGGTAGCTATTGTGGATGAGGCTG
>NZ_JBYKYF010000378.1:0-2511 GCF_057736855.1 Sporomusa sp. | reverse complement strand
AAGCCCATAGCGGACTTTCACCGCCTAGTTACTGCCCATGCCGGGCAAACTAGCAAGAAGTCACATACATTTGTCGTTGTATGTGACTTCTTGCTAGTTCTATATAAAATTGGTTTGAAAAATGGATTACTTCTTTTCAAACGTTTTACAATCAGTGTCTGACGTTTTCGATGCATTAGGACCTGTTACATGAATCTCTTTGGCACCGCAATAGTTGCCGTTATCCCAATACTTACAATTATTAACAAAACATTCAACAGCCGGAGTGATTTGCGTTCCGTCTAAAAAGGCCGCTGACATAGCACCGCCAATATTGGCATTATGAAAAGAACCAACCATATCACCTACCGTTTTACGGTGATGAAAAGATTTACATAAGGTGTCTGCTGAAGTTTCAGATGTGCCTCCGCTTTCATCATTGTAAACACTGATTTTTGCTGCCATACATTGGTCACCTGGCATATAATGGGTACATTGATCAACAGTACATTTAACAACCGGATTAGACATAATATTCCCTCCTTTATTTTTTGATAGTATCTGTACGCTAGGGATTTTTTATGCCCGTTATATTGCTACCAAAGTTATGATTTCCCGAGTATCAAAATGACACTTGGGACAGTAGATGCGATGCATGCAATACTCGGCTGATTGAAACGGCAATGACTGTGCTTCCATGTAAGGACTGTAAGGTCCGAGATAATTATTCAGTATGCCACCATCCCTCATGGTATGGCCACATTGCGGGCATTTTTTTTCAACTATTTGCATTGCATTACACAATGGACAAACCTTATTCACAGGCTTTCACCTCATTTCAGCAAACTACATTCATAGGTTCCCCATTACATAACATTACAAACCTGCTCACCGAAACAAGCAATAAAAATAGATTACCTCGTTACAAAAAAATAAGGCGCCGTACTATTCAAGGAATAATGCATTAGCTGGTGCACCCGTCTTGCTGTGAACCTTGCCGATACATTGCGTTGCTGGCAAATGGTTGTTATGTCTCCTTTATGATTTTACTTTTATTTTGCTACTACAATATCAAGTATAGCACGAACTACAACAGGAAATTCTACATAAAACGTCAAAATACAAATAAGTAGGAAAATCATGACATGATTGGATAGGTGATACGTATGAAAAAACAAACACCCCCAGATCTCAATATAAGACCAAGAATCCTATACCAAGTAGCCAAGGCTGCCTGGGAAGGCCAGCTTTTTGAGCGCAAAGAGGAAATATGCCGCTTATTGCAGTCTGAATTTGAAGATAAAGCTACCAGAAGGCTTGTTGCCAATCAAATTCGTATTGCCATGGGTCTTGAACCCAATAACTCGGAAGAGGTTATTAGCGAATATGATGAAGAAGCCCTGATGGGTATGGGCAGCGAACCCATTGTCCTTGCAAATCCAGAGGTTTGTCAGGAGTGTATGCAGGCAAACTGTCAGACCAGTTGTCCCATGAGCGCGATCACTCGCGATGAACTGGGACGTCCTTGTATCGACAAAACCAAGTGCGCCAGAGACGGCTACTGCATCAGCGCTTGTGAGTTCGGCGCATTGGCTGATAAATCACAGTTTGTACCACTAATTAATCTACTGAAACAAAACACACACAAAGTATATGCATCTGTTGCCCCGGCTTTTACCGGGCAATTTGGTCCCGAAGTTACCCCTGGCAAACTTCGCAGCGCGTTATTAAAGTTAGGTTTTAGCGAAATGGTTGAAACCGCCTTGTACGCTGATCTTATCACCATTAAAGAAGCCTTTGAGTATGATGAACATGTTAAGGAAGAACACGATTTCTTAATTACCAGTTGCTGCTGCCCTATCTGGATTAAGCTCATTGAAAACAAATTCCCAGATCTAATAAGTAATATATCCCCATCTGTATCCCCCATGATAGCTTCAGGACGAGTCATCAAAGAACTGGAACCTGATGCCAAAGTAGTGTTTATTGGACCTTGTGTCGCCAAAAAGTCGGAAGCACAACTACCTGACCTGAAAGGCGCTATTGATTTTGTACTTACTTTTCAAGAATTAGCAACTATTTTTGAGGCAGCCAACATAAACCCTGCGGAAGAGCCGGACGAAGAAAATCCCTTAGCTTCCTGGGGTGGCCGCCTTTATGGACGTACAGGTGGCGTCAGCGCTGCTGTAGGTACTACGCTAGAAAAACTCATTCCCCGCCGCGCCGAAAAGTTCAAAGCTATCAAAGTGGATGGCATACCTGATTGCACTAAATTATTGGAGGATCTCAGAGCCGGCAAACTCGATGCCAACTTTATTGAAGGTATGGCTTGCAAAGGCGGTTGTGCTGGTGGGCCTGGCAGGATTATTTCACCCGAAAAATGCACCAATTATATCAACGAATATGGCAATGCTTCGCACGCCCATACCCCAGTGGAAAATCCGCAGGTTTACTCGCTCCTGGCTAAACTCGGCCACTATCAAGATCATGGTATTCCGGCCATTTTACTTGAACCTGTCATGGCAGGAATAC
>NZ_JBYKYF010000377.1:0-2513 GCF_057736855.1 Sporomusa sp. | reverse complement strand
GGCAGTTCGATCCTGTCATCGCCCACCATCAAAAACAAAAAACTTTAGATACATCAGTGTATCTAAAGTTTTTTGTTTTTTTATTTGTGAAAAATTACACCAATGCCGGGTGTGTGGCAGGAAAAACTAAGTATTTTGGCGAATTATGTCACAAAAGGTGGTGGAACGGTGTTGCTTTTTAAAACTAAGCATAATATAGTTACGATTTTGGTTGGAATAGGGATCTTTGTGTTAATGTGTGGGTTGATCATATGTTATTTTAATTATCAGTACCGGCAGACGGTGGCCGCTGAACGGCAACAGCTTGTTACTGCTGCGGAGTATTTGGATATGTACTTTGACACCAAATTAGCAGGACTCAAGGTCATAGCTGCTTGCCCGAATGTTCGTAGCCTTGATGTGGATTTGCTACGCGGAGATTTAATGGCAGGCGCCGCTGTGTTAGGAGTAGCAAATCTTGCTTTATTTGACACCAAAGGTAACCTAATTGGCGATTATTACTCCATTTCCCCGTATGGGCCGTCTGCTACCGGAGATCCGAAAATGGTTGAAACCTTTGCTACCGTATTAGAAGGCCAAGTAGATATATCTGGCAGGATAGTACATCAAAGTCTTGAAAATGCATATATTAACATAAGGGTTCCTGTAATGTCTGGAGATAAGGTCATAGCCGTATTGGTGGCTTATGTACCTATTACTGATATAGCCAAGGCGATGTTTCATGGGACTATATCCAATAGTCAATATATTTTTATTTTGGACGATCATGGCCAATTGATCTATCATCCCCGCTTGTCTGAATTGTATCCAGAAGATCCGGGGTTAAAGGCTCAGTTAAGTGGTTTAGTATTCAATTTGGCTGGTGTAACTACATATAACTCCGTGGAAGATGGGATAGATAAACTGCTTATACATACTTCTTTACATACTGTTAATTGGCAAGTTGCAACGGCTATTCCACTCCAAGCTCTTTATGCTCGAGTACTACATAACTCACTGGAAGATGCCAAGAATTTCTTGTTTTTATTGATTTGTTGCGGACTTCTTTGTAGTATTTGGTATCAGGCAAGACGAGATAAACTTGAACGTGAGCAGCTCCGGCTGGAACGCATGGAGTGTGTTAACCAAATGGCAGCAGGAATTGCTCATGAGATCAGGAATCCGCTTACATCGATAAAGGGTTTTATTCAGCTGATGGCTCGCCGTACTGACAAACCGCCAACACCGGAACATTTGGAGTTAGTTCTTTCCGAGATTGGCCGGATTGATAATCTGATTAATGAATTCCAAATGCTGGCACGTCCGCTCAAAGACCCGGTGTTTGAAACAATTAATATGTCCAAATTGCTAAAAGATGTTGTTTTACTTATGGAAGCGCAATTGCACAGTAAAAATATTAATATACAAGTGAAATTACCTCACATACCGCCATTGGTGTATGGTGATATGGCGCAGTTGAAGCAAGTATTTATTAATCTGCTAAAAAACTCTATTGAAGCAGTACAAGATGGTGGTACAATAGTTCTTGCTGCTGGCCGGCAGCAAGACATGCTGGTAGTGACGGTAGAAGACAATGGTGAGGGGATTCCTGCGGAGATTATTGAAAAACTAGGGACTCCTTTTTTTACTACCAAAGCCAATGGTTCAGGCTTGGGGCTGTCAGTATGTTATCGTATTATCCATAGTCACGGCGGTAATATCAAGGTTTCAAGTCAGCGAGGAAAGCGTACGACGTTTACCGTGTATTTACCTGCAATCACTCATGAACCTGAAACGGCCGAGTTGCTATGCACCTAAACTTTTGGTGTATAATAAATATAGGTATATAAATAGGTATATATTGCATGGTAGCACCAGTAGTATACTGCCTTGAATTGATCGGGTTTGGAGTGTGATTGTGGGTATGGACGCAAAAGAACGGCGAGAAAAGATTGCCAGCCTGCTAAAAGAAAGCCACCAGCCGCTAACGGGTACGGCGTTAGCCAAGCAGTTGGGTGTAAGCCGGCAAGTCATTGTAGGGGATATCGCCATTTTGCGGGCAGCAGGGCTGAATATCTATGCTACTCCTCAAGGTTATATTATTCTGCAGGCTGCCGCTTCAGAAAGTATTACCGCTAAATTGGCCTGCCGTCATGGTGCTGACCGTATGGGGGAAGAACTTGCGATCATTATCGATAACGGTGGTAAGGTGCTTGATGTCAGCGTCGAACACCCCGTATATGGCGAAATTAAAGCCAACCTGATGCTGGCTTCACGGCGTGATTTAGACGAATTCTTACATAAATCGGCTGAAAGTGGCGCTGCACCCCTGTCGCTTGTTACTGGTGGTATTCATTTACATACTGTGGAAGCTTCCTCGGATGAAGTGATGCAAAACATTATTACAGAGCTCAAGAAAGCGGGCATATTACTTTATTAAATGAATAAGTAACTAGATAACTGTCAGGTGACACTGACAGTTTCAGGCTGTCGACAAAGTATTGTCGATAGCCTTTTTATTTATTATGATCATC
>NZ_JBYKYF010000376.1:0-2516 GCF_057736855.1 Sporomusa sp. | reverse complement strand
GCCGGCCGTTCCACTAGGCTCGCCGTCGTCATCGGCTTTTTGCTGTTGCCCATGCTGGCCGATTACATAGGCTGAGCAATTATGAGTAGCTTCTTTGTGGCGTTTTTTTATAGTATCAATAAATTGAAGAGCCGCTTCTTCGGTCTCGGCCGGGCCGGCATAACCAATAAACAGAGATTTATTGATTTCAAGTTGTGTTTCACTTACTTGTTTTATTGTGCGGTAGGTTGGCAGCATATGAATACCTCCGTTCCGCGTCGGTAGTATAGGTAGCCAGTAATCGTTTAATATCGGCCGGCAGAGGGGCTGTAACAGTAATTACTTGTTTCGTTGTCAGATGCTTAAAACATACCGAAACCGCATGCAAAGCTTGTCTGGACATATACGGCGTGCGGATTCCATACATGCGATCGCCAATGATGGGATAACCCAGATGGGCTAGGTGTACACGGATTTGATGGGTACGACCAGTATCCAACACCAGTTCCAACAGTGATATATCAACAAACGTACGGACAGTTTGGTAATGGGTAATAGCTTTTTCGCCGTTTGGATGTATGACCCGCCGGTTAGGTAAGTTTGGATGAGGACCGATGGGGGCATCGATGATTCCTGCTGGCGGTTCGACCACACCTTGGACTAATGCCCAATAGGTACGTTTGAGTACCCCGGATTTTAGCTGGTTTTCCAATATGAACTGGCTGCGGGAATTTTTGGCAAAAATTACACAGCCTGATGTTTCGCGGTCTAACCTATGAACTGGGCGCATGGTAGTCAATATGCCGCGTTCGCGGAGATGGTAGGCCAAGTGGTTGGCCAGAGTACCGCTGGTTGTTTGTCCGGTAGGATGAACGAGCTGGTAGGGCGGTTTATTTAGAACCAGCAAATGTTCGTCTTCATACAAAATATCAATCTCTCCCGGTTTAGGTTCAACCCCGTAAGACTTATCTTCAAGCAGCAAAACCCGCAATATATCATTTTCTTTCAGCTGCCGTTTCAGGTAGGCAGGCTTACCGTTTACGAATATTCCTTTTTGGCGAGTTAGCTTTTGTATTTGTCGCCCGGAGTAGTGCAAGACCTGTTTTAGATAATTTTCGATAGTTATACCAGTATGTTCTTGCGCAATTTTATGGTTCTGGAATGATTTCATGAAAAGCCTTCTTTCGTATTATGGTTCGTTTGACGCTATCTGCATCGTACAAGGAGAATACGTAAGCGGTTGGAACTATTTTAACTATAAATCAAACCCCTGAATTTGGCAATTCCCCAACTGTTGTAGGTTATATAGGCCGGAAGGCCACGTTATGTTATGATAGAAATGAGTGGTGGCTGTAATCGCAAAACGCTAGAAAGGAAAGAAAGCTATGTCATTAGCATCCCAATTGTTAAATTGGTATTATGAAAATGCCAGAGAGTTACCGTGGCGTAGAGATAAAGATGCTTATAAAATTTGGGTTTCAGAAATTATGCTCCAACAAACACGGGTCGAAGCTGTAAAGGAGTATTATCACCGGTGGATGGAACGTTTTCCAACGCTGGAGGTTTTGGCAGAGGCATCAGAGCAGGAAGTTTTGCGATATTGGCAGGGACTGGGTTATTATAGCCGGGCACGGAATCTATTGGCAGGTGCACGGGAAGTATGTGCAACATATGGCGGAAAAGTACCAAGTGATCCAGAGTTGATTCAGCGATTACCGGGGGTGGGTGAATACACGGCCGGAGCTATCGCGAGTATCGCTTACAATCAGCGAGTACCTGCGGTTGATGGCAATGTTCTGAGAATATGTAGCCGGTTATTTTGTCTGGATGGTGATATAACGAAACATGCAACCAAGCGGGAAATTGCCGGTTTAATTCAGCAGCATATGCCTGATCAATTTCCAGGAGATTTTAATCAGGCGCTAATGGATTTGGGAGCTATGATATGTGTTCCTCGTTATCCCCGTTGCCAACTATGTCCTCTGAGTAATCTATGTGAAGGATATCTGAGAGAGGTTCAGGATATGTTGCCTGTTCGGCCAAGCAAAAAGCAACCCTTGCTGATACAACTGGTTGCTGGCTTAGTACTGCGAGATGGACATTATCTGGTGCGGCAACGCCCGGCAACTGGTTTACTGGCTGGAATGTGGGAATTTCCGGCCATGGAACTTAGTGGGAAAACGCCAGTTGAGTGCCTTACATTAGGTTTCAGGGATGAACTTAAGCAAGAAATACGTGTAGGTAAGAAAGAATTTCACTATATTCATACTTTTAGCCACCGGACGTGGGATATTTCTTTTTACCGGTGTCAATGGCTGGACGGACATCTTCAAGGAAAAGAAAGTCGTTGGTTACCTGTTGATGAATTGATGAGTGTGCCTTGGGCAGGTCCGCATTACAAAGTCGCACTGACGTTAGGAACTATAGAAAAAATAATATCCAGAGGAAAGATAGAGTACTCTTAACATTGGTTAAGAGTACTCTCAGGCTGTCGACAAAGTATTGTCGATAGCCTTTTTATTTATTATGATCATCTG
>NZ_JBYKYF010000375.1:0-2520 GCF_057736855.1 Sporomusa sp. | reverse complement strand
AGATGATCATAATAAATAAAAAGGCTATCGACAATACTTTGTCGACAGCCTGAAATCTCTAACCCATATAGGTTAGAGATTTTTTATTAGCCATGTTTAAATTCAGCAAAATTACCCGCTTCCACTAAAATTACGTCCATACCAATTTTTTTGATTTTATCCCAGGGAATAACTACATCGTCATTGCGTCCGAATAAGCCTAAAAATTTTCCTACTCCGGGTACAACAATAGCGGTAAGCCTCCCGGTTTCCACATCAATTTCTATATCTGTAATATTGCCCAACCGTTTACCATCAATTACATTTATAACTTCTTTTAATTTCAAATCACGGGTACTACCGACAATATGTTTGTTATCCATGTATAAACCCCACCCCCTAATAAAACATATTATGGATTAGAAGAAATTATGTTTCCTTATTTATTATTGAGCTATAAAGTTGTTGCCCGAAAATTACTTTCATATTCATACTCCTTTTCGTAAACACTAAATTAGGAGGTGAGATTATGGGTGGTAAAACACTTGATCAGTTCCGGGCAAAACAAAAATCAAAAGCAGAAAAAGATGCAAAACGAAAACCCTCACCAGATAAAGATAACGACAACAATATGAAATATACCGAAGACTAAAACAGGCGCAGTTCCACTTATTTTAGTCTTGTCGGCCAATCCTTCCCAAACTATTTCCTGCCAAACAAGGCAGGCTTTTTTATTATCTATGCACTACATGCTAATCTTTACACGCTTGTCATAACAAGTGATTTCTAAGCTACCTATAGGAAAAGCAGCCGGAAAACTACTTGGTTTGCTTTGACTGCTGATCAAGCTTCTTAAAGTATCCAGCCATCCACCCCTGCTCGATGGCGGCTTTAATCTCATCTGGTAGACGTTCGAGCGGGTATATTTCTGCCGGATACCAAGTTTCTCCTACTTGGCAACCTTTAAAAATGAAAGTAAGTTCTTTTTTCTTGGCCACTACATCACCCCTGTAACAGGTATATGCAGCCATAGCTTGACTACTTTACAACTATCTGGTACTTGGACAAATTCAGCAATTGCTAATAAAAGCCCCCAAAAAATACCATTTCCTCCATTTTAGTGCCGCTTACCATGCATAACGCTATAACTTACTAAACAAATTTCGGTTATAAATCCCAATGACTAACATATCATTAGTAAAGGGGTACTCTTATCTACTCCCGCTACAAAGAGCAAACATTTATCTATATGAACGAAAAAGTTCCCGCTTATGGAGGTTCTATGAATGCCATCTATGCCCGTGTAAGTTCAGAGGAACAAGCCAAATTTGGCTACTCCCTTGGGGATCAAATACAAGTATGCCGTAACCGTTTACTCAGTATGGGTCTTACCGATATCAAAGAATATATTGATGATGGCTATAGCGGCGAATATCTTGACCGTCCAGCCCTGGAAGCGTTAAGAAATGACCTCCGTAAAAAACTAATTCAAAACATCTGCATTTATGACCCTGACCGTTTAAGTCGCAACCTGACTAACCAGTTACTCATTGCTGATGAAATCGAAAAAGCCAATGCCAACCTCTATTTTGTAACTGGCGACTATGATGCCAGCCCGGAAGGACGTCTGTTTTTCAGTATACGTGGTGCCATCAGTGCTTTTGAAAAGGCCAAAATTCGCGAGCGCACGCAGCGTGGTCGGAAAGCCAAAGCTAACGCAGGAAAAATTGTTCATAACGCCCGACCATATGGTTATACATTTGATAAAGAAACTTCCCAATATGTTATCAACGAAGAGGAAGCAAAAGTAGTTAAAATGATCTACTCTATGTGCATTGATCAAGGAATGGGGGCTCGCACGATCGCTCGCGAACTAGCGCGCTTGGGTATTAAAGGCCGTAAAAAGGATAAACCACTATCGGTTAGCTGCATAGAACAAATCTTAACTAAAGATATGTACTATGGTCAACATTTTCTATTTCGTCAGTCAGTCACCAAAACAGGACAACATACCAGAGAAATAAGAAATCTTCCACGTGAGGATTGGATACCAGTACCAGTTCCCCCTATTATTGATTACCAAACCTTTCTGGCCGCCCAGGAGCAACGGCAAAAAAACAAGCGTTATACCAAACGCAATACCGTTCATGAATACTTATTACAGGGCATCCTATACTGTTCCCTTTGCCAGCGTGCTATGACAGCTTATATACGGCACGGACCACGTAAAAAAACCGCCCCTAAGATGTATTATTACTATGCCTGCATCACCAAAGAATCTGCGAACTATATGCATGATACGCCTTGTCAGGGCCGAAGAATACCGGCTAAAGAATTTGACGAATTTATCTGGAATATTTTTGTGCATTCAATTAAAGACAGTACCACGCTAAACCAGTATATAAACAAAGATATGGAACAAGATTATGCGCTAAAAATCGAAAATTTAACAAAAGCAGAATCAGCTTTATTGCACAAGCGTGCCGAAATCACTGCCTGGTATCGCGAAAACCTAATTGACACCTGTACGGCTAAAAAAGA
>NZ_JBYKYF010000374.1:0-2523 GCF_057736855.1 Sporomusa sp. | reverse complement strand
AATACCATATTCGGCCAACGCGTCTGTTACCATGTCGGCTATTTCAAAGTCCATCGCCGACCCTCCCACTAGCACGACAAAATCAATATGTCTAATATTTCCAGTCGGTGCAACTCGCGCTAAGGCTCGCAACGCATTGGTAACAAATACCCGTTTCTTGGCTTCCCGCCGTACATGGCGAATTCGTTCAAGAGCATGGTCAGAAGGGATGGGAACCATGTCACCGTCTTTTAAAATAACCACCCGAGCAAATACATGTGGCGGCAGATGATTATCAAAAAACTTCACCGTACCGTCTTCCAGCCTGATATGATAAAGACTTTCTACCTTGGCGAGAGGATATCGTTTAATATCTTCGGCCAAGTCAAAATCATTAAGTCCAAGCTCAGAGTTAATCAGCATGGTCACCATATCCCCAGCGCCGCCCAAGTGAATCGAGTGAACTTCACCGTCACGGGTTATGATGGCGGCATCGGTAGAACCACCACCCATATCCAAAATAGCCAGCGGTTTATCAGTACCCGGTGTAGTTAAGGCGCCGCGAATGGCCATATTGGCTTCCACACCGGCAATAACCACCCGCACCTGGAGTTCTTCCTCAAGCTTGTCCGCAATTTGCCGCATAGGCAACCGGCTGGTTTTGACCATCGCGGCCAAGGCTACTGCATTTTCCAGAGCAAATTCGCCAGCTAAACCACCTTGGACTTTTTGCGGTACAAAGGTATCTACTGCCAATAGGTCCTGGATTTTCATCTCCGCTACCGGTTGGTTGGTTAGTTCAGCCATTACCTGGCGAACTCTTTCCAGCATGCCGTTCACATTGGTTCCTGGTTCCCCTTGTACATCAATGATCGGCTGCACACGCTCAATGACTTCCATAATCGCGGCAGCACCTGCCTCAACATCAATATCCGATTTTCCCTTCTGTCCTACAACCGTAATAAAACCTGCGGGAATGGAACGGGCCTTTACGTCACCGGCCGGTGTCCGGACAACAACCGCCGAACGGTTTCCTATTAGCGCCCTGGCGATAGGCACAACCATTTTGGTTTCTTCTGGCGTTAGGTTAAAGACAGTAGCAATACCGTAGGGGTTGGATAAGGTCTTTATTGTCTCTCCGGGTGCGGCAACTTCAATAGCTGCCAGCATACCTACCGGAACCTTTTCAATCAGGGTTACTTCGTCAACAACCGGAATTTTTTGTTTCAGCCGGTTAACTATAAGTACAGCATCATCCTGCCGTACTATGGCGCCCTGAACCAGAACCCCCCTGGACATAGCGTCATTAATAGCGCAGGCAGCATCTTCAAAGTCGATGCCACGCGGAATGATGCAGATAATCTTTTCTCCCGGACGTATCTCAGGAAGCTGAGCAAAAGGTACGGTCATACCGACACCTAAACCAATACCTCCTGGCGTAGAGGGGTTATGCCCAATCATGGTGGATTCGGTAATAATGGTTTCAGTAATGGTTTCCATGGCCAAATCCCCAATGACCGGAGTAGCTTCATTAATTCGTATTTCATCTACTGCGGCCAAACTCAGTCCGGCTTGTTGCACAGCCTCTTTCAAGGCGATAACAATCCCCGGTACATTGGCCAGTGTTCCTTTTATGCCAGTTGTTTTGACTATGCTACTGGCCAGATATTTTGTTATTTGGCCTTGTTCGACTTGCGCCATACATACTTCAGTTGTGGAGTTACCAATATCCACACCGGCAATGATAGGCATGAAAGTTCCCACCTTATTCCGCTCTGAGACGGTTCCGGCGCTCGTACACTTCTGCGGCCTCTCTCACGAAAGCGGCGTTAATTTTAGCGTTATATTTTACTTCCATTTCGTCAGCAATAGCTAAGAGTTCTTGTTTAGTGGAACGGTAAGGACGCAAGGCATTGTAAATTTCCAATATACGTTCATCCGGTATGGCCACCAGCTCGGCTGCACGACGAAGGTTGTTGGCAAACTGCCGCCGGCCTACGCCGTCAGCAATCTCGGCTTGCATTCTAAGGGTTTCCGGGGTAATACGAACATCCTCCGGCTTTACTTCGTCATTCATAATTTTTTCTAAAGTAATGTCTGACAGCGACTTGCCTGTAGGTGTTTTGATCAGATCTGGACGTTTTGTTGCTAAAGGATAATCTTTTTCCGGACAAAGTCCCGCACTTGGTGTCGTTTGAGGCGGAACCGGATTTGCCTGCGGAGCACCAACCATCGATTTTAATACTTCACGCACAATATCTTCTAACATTTTATTATCAGTCATCAAATTTCACCTCCAGCTAGTTAAACTGAACTTCTATTTCAACCGGTTTAGCGCCGGAAACAACATGCTCAGTTTCTTTGATATGCAATATTGCTGCTTTCGCCTGGTACTTAGGACGAGCCATTTGGTCATTTTTGGTTGGAACCGGTGTAGGAGATTGTCCTTTAGCATATTGCGCGGCATTTTTGCCAATTTGCCGGTAGGTTTCCAGATCAAGCAGGGGAGCTTGGGGGAATAATTCGAGGTTGCTAAGCGGTGGC
>NZ_JBYKYF010000028.1:14267-17846 GCF_057736855.1 Sporomusa sp. | reverse complement strand
AAGTAACTGGTTGCAGTTTTTTCTATTTGGGGGCTGTCTTAACGCGACAGCCCCTACTTTTTCTGATACACCAAGACTCCTGACGCTCCCAGCGGTATCAGGGTAGGTGGAATAAACTATCTCCCCAGTAGCTTTGTTAAACAATTATTGTGCCAAAACCTCAGCTAAATGATACAAATGCAGGTCAATTTCTTTTTTCTTGCCGACAGCATCCGCAATAGGTACTTCAACACATTGATGATCACGATAGCCGACCATGATATCACTTTTACCAGTCAGCAGTAATTTGATAGCCCTTTCAGCCAACTTACTGGCCAATATCCTGTCGGTAACCGTAGGTGCGCCGCCGCGTTGAATATGGCCCAGCACCGATACCCTGGTTTCTAAACCAGTTTTAGCAGCAATAAAGTTCCCTAATTCAATAGCACTGCCTGCACCTTCAGCCACAACTACAATACTGTATTGCTTGCCTTTAGCCCGTGATTCCAGCAATTTCTTGCAAATATCCTCCCGGGAAAATGGTACTTCCGGAATGATAATGCTCTCAGCGCCACCCGCTAAACCGGCAGTAAGAGCAATCCAGCCGCAATTCCTGCCCATCACTTCAACCAGCATAACTCGGCCATGGGCTGAGGCAGTATCACGCAATTTATTAATGGCCTCGAGGGCAGTATTTACCGCTGTATCAAAGCCAATCGTATAATCAGTCCCCCAAATATCATTATCAATGCTTCCTGGAAGGCCAACCGTTTTAATCCCCAACTCGCCTAATGCCTTAGCACCTGTCAAAGAACCATCGCCGCCAATGACAACAAGCCCCTCAATCCCATGGGATTGTAAATTGGCTACTGCTTTTTGACGTCCCTGCAAAGTTTTAAATTCCTCACTGCGGGCTGTTCCCAGAAATGTTCCGCCTTTTTGAATAATATCGCCTACTGATCGCGAATCCAATCTGATCATATTATTTGCAATCATGCCAGCGTAGCCGTTTCTAATTCCCCAAACCTCAACTCCATTGGCTAAAGCTACGCGAACAACTGCACGAATAGCGGCATTCATTCCCGGACAGTCACCGCCGCTAGTAATTACTGCTATCTTCTTCACATTACCCCTGCCTCTCTTAATAAGAAAATTCTGTAGCAACCTACCAATATATTTTTGCAAGCAAATAGTGCCTACTTACCCTCTGATATGTATATTTTACCCGCATAACCAACTAGCATAAGTATTACAGGGTAGTGGCTGGCAAGAAAAAGCGTTTCTCGTGACTGCTATGATTCAAGCAACAGCCTTAACTGCTTGAATTCCTAGCCATGTAGCAAAAAATCCAATAACCAAATTTGTTGCTATGTTATAAAAGGCAGACAGCATACCGGCCTCTTTGAGTAGCGTAAACGTTTCATAGCTATAAGATGAAAAAGTAGTCAATCCACCTAAAAAACCGGTTGTTACAAGCAGACGCCAATATGGACTTACTACCACTTTCTCGGTAACTAGTGTCATAAAAACGCCAATAATAAAACACCCTATAACATTAACAAACAAGGTTCCATAAGGAAAGGCGCCGCCAAATCTAGCGGCCGCCCATAGCGAAACAGCATATCTGGTCGCAGCACCAATGCCGCCGCCTAAAGCTACAATTAGGATGTTTACTATCATCTTACACCTCTGTTATAGTATGCACTACAGCTATCATCGTGTCTGATATATTCTTAAATTATTTAACTTATTTTAACATATTTATCCTCAACATTGCTACGAACGAAAAGGAATAACTAATGTTTTTAATTTAGTTTTTTGAGAAAATTCTTAAACAAGCAGGGGCCGTATTGAACGTTTCGATTCAATACGCCCCCTGCTTGTTACCTGTAGGCTCATACTTTTTGAAATGTATTAACCGCCTACCATCAATGCTTGTACCATGTTAAAGCACCTGACTGGAAGCTGCCACATTTTCCAGGACACCGCTCGCGCTTCAGCAACAGCCAAACGGTTTGTACCTGAGCCGACGCTAATTTGCTACTTATTTACTGTAACGGTGTAATATTCCTTCTAACATCCTTGCATGTCTTGCTTCATCTTTGGCCGACTCATTAAAATAGTCTCTTGCTGTCTCAAGTCCTAATTCCTGTGCTTTTTCAGCCGCTTGTTTCTTACCCTGATTAGCAAAAGTTTCTCCTTCCAGCATTTGCTTGATATTTTCAAATAAATCTTCCTGGATCATTCCGTTAAACTCGGCAAAGCGTGCAGCGTGTTCTGCTTCTTCCCAAGCAATGGTCTTCAATACTTCGGCAATTTCCGGATAGCCTTGCCGCTGAGCCAGTCTTGCCATAGCCAAATACAGTCCAGTCTCAGTAGTTTCACCAGTAAAGTTTTGTTTAACAATACGTTCGATTTCAGTCCCTTTAGTTTCGCCGATAATATTTTCCACTGTCAATTCTCTTTTCATTATACATACCCCTTTCTATTTTCGCTGTTGAACAGCTTGTAAAATCTTATCAGCTATTTCAGGATTAATTTTTTTAATATCTCCTAAATATAATAGCGTACTGCCTTTGTATTCTTGCACTTCGCCTAGCAAAATAATTTCCAGACAGGATCGGATAATATTAATAATACATTCTTCATCATGATACACATTACAGTTGCGGCATTGATTCAATAAAAAACCAATAGCATTAATCACTGAGTCAGTATCATACACCTTGGTATCGCTATAGGGAATTTCCTGAAGACCGTTAGCGATAAATTCATCCTTTTGTTTAAGGACTGTCATCAGCGATTTTTTGCAAAATCCAATCAGACATTTTTCTTTTTTACATTCCGCACAAAACTCTCCTTCCAAACAGCAATTACCTATTTCAGAGATCAGAGCATCGATCTGCAAACATCATTCCTCCTCTAATTCCCATACCACACTCTTATAATATCCATTATCAGGTATATTTTAACAATAATTATTATTTTTTGCAAGTTGTTTTTTGTTTAATACTTATATAGTAGTCATGTCCACCCATAAACGATCTATCTATTCCTTCAAACCAAAAAAACAGTGTTGAATTTCTATGTTTCAACACTGTCCGGTTCACGTTATAGATAATATGTAGTTTTTACAGACTTCTATGCGGGCTTGTAATCCTTTATTGGGCACTGCTTACTGATTGTTTCCAGCGTTGCGCCCCACACAAACAGCGGTATTGAGGTCGGATCACTGCTTTACAATGAAAAACCTTGGTTCCACATTCTTGGCACGCCCATACTTTAGACCTTTCTATAAAAGGGTTGTCACAAATGCGTGCTATTTCCCCTGTTTTTATTTTCGATACAAATGGAATCACCAAACCATCTCCTCTGGCTACTGATAAACTATAGCTGTTTACAGGTCAGGACAATGAACCGTTCAATGCTAGAAAACTTTTTGGGGTTCAGGCATACTTCGCTTCATCATGAGTCGCCGCATTCCGGACCATGAGGAGGACCACCACCATGACTAGGAGGTCCGGAAGGGGGGCCGGAAGGAGGGCCGCCAGGACCGAAAGGACCACCAGGACCACCAGGGCCACCAGGGCCACCAGGACC
>NZ_JBYKYF010000028.1:0-14167 GCF_057736855.1 Sporomusa sp. | reverse complement strand
GCCAGGGCCACCAGGACCGCCAGGGCCACCAGGACCGCCAGGGCCACCAGGACCGCCAGGGCCACCAGGACCGAATGTCATCAGTATATTTAACTCTTTTGCTTCCGGTTCAGTCCATACTTTTTTGAACACATCGTTCACCTCTTTCATAGATATCGCTGTGCACAGAACACTATCCTCCCGCTTTCCTACACCTACGCGCCGTCCACTCCGGACTTGTTGCCTGTAATTCCATAAAATGATGGATTACTAGCGCTACCTGACGATCAACTGACATCACATTTGGGGGCCGCGTTAGGCGAAACACCTGGACATGGTTTAGCAAAGCGGCGCACTTTTGAAAATGCGCTGCATGTAACCCCAGGCCGTTAATCATTTCAGCGCGATAGGTATTACCCATGATTGTCACAAGTTTCTCTGCCCCCCTTAAGGGTATGATAGAAACATCTGTGCAAGCTTGTACATCAATTTCATACACCGCAGTAATCGGTATAGGTAGCCGTCGGAAGCCCTTGCTAACCGGCACAATATATTTGTCTCGATCTGAACAGACCTTATCAAGTGTAGTAGTGTCAATTCCCATTATGGAAGCACTAGCCTGCCATAACTTCTGTTGTGGATATCCGGGCTGCACCCATGGCACACCTCGTTGATCAAACGTAACTGCTGAAACATCGTCAGCCAGCAAGGAAAATCCTTTTTTATGTAGCGCTGCAGCTATTGTTGACTTTCCTGCGCCTGATATTCCGGTAAATATCACTCCACAACCATTAATAACAACCGTACTGCCGTGAATAGGCAAAATCCCCCGCTGCATCAGCAGCACTCCCATTGCGGTTCCCAGAAGATATGTTCTTACATCACACAAATGAGCCTCATTGTCCAACCGCATAACAATTTGCTTTCCATTTGCTATATAATAATCAGCAATTCCTTTGACCTGTAATAAAAACTCATTAACAGCAGCTTGGTAATAACATGTTTCTTTTAAGGGTACATTAATTTTCTCAGGTACATCGCCACAAAGAATCTTGACATCAGCCGGCTTTTTTCCTCCCTGAGGCAATCCCGGCAACACGATTTCGGAGTCAATTTGCATACCAAAAGCCGTATATCGATAATACTTCATAACTCACCTCAGGTATTTTCCTACATTTGTTATCTTCTGACATCTTTACTTTTTTCCGTCCGATGTACTGCAGATAGAGTACCGGCCATCATGACTAGAAATACTACTGCCCACGACAACAAAGCCATCCAGAACACGCTTACCATCCCGGAACCTCCCATTTTTACAAAAAACTCCATATTGAGTTTATTATATATTTACATTTTTTTCCTGGCAATATTTTGCGCATTAGTTACATTTATATCCGCATGAGTTGTTTTTCTTCATAATCTATTTAGTAATAATGCCATAACCCCCATGTACCGGCAGCCGCTAAACACAAGGCCATTGCTAAGTGAAGCTGTCTCCTGTATTTATTTCGCAATTGCTCGAATTTGTCTATCCTTTCAGGAGAAATCACAAGAATAGCTAGCAGCACTAAAATTGGTGATATAAAAATCAGATTGTAGTAACCCAGCCACAGTGCGGTTTTAGCCAGTGATTGCTTAGCTAGAAGGGAAAGGGCAAAAGCATAGGGCCCGCCTGTGCAAGGAAGTTCAATCATTGCGCACAATACACCAGCAGTAGCTGCGCCGCCGACAGTTACACATTTTTCGGTATATTTGATGAGCTTGCTTTTTGTTTTTGCAGATAATTCACTAAATTCAGTTTTCTGGGGAAATAGAACGGTTCTTATATGCAAACCAGCAACAATAAATAAACTTCCAGACATGATTACTGCAATGGTATTCGCATTGCTAAATATTTGATTAATAACCACCTTGCCGGCAAGTCCAGCCATGAAATAGGTAACATAAAGCGAAGCCGCGAACGTGATGCCATACAGTACTGCTTTTTTCTTACCTGAGTATATCGTGGCATAACTTATAGCCAAAATGAATACAAATAGTGCGCAAGGATTGACCGCATCAGCAGCAGCTAATGTGACGGGAATAAACATAGACAGATTGAATTGGGACATAGCCTGACTAGGCGGAATATAGTTAAGCGTTTTTGTTGTCCCCGGCTCAATTACCTGATAGAGTGATGGAAGCTCCTTACTGCCCATTAACAAAATCGGGGGGTTATTGTCGAATTCTATGTATATACTGGGAATGCTTGGGCTTGGACGACCTCTAAGAGTCTGAGCATATTCAGTTAACTCTTGCAAGGTATCGGCATTCGTGACAGATTTCCGTTTTAGCGTGTGATTGCCATCTTCACTGGCAACAAATTGATTCCAGGCTGGCTCGAAGCTTTTACAGATCTCACAGTTCTCAGAATAATAATACGTTATCACTGCCGCCTCGGCTTGCTGGCTTATCAGTGATAGGAGTATGACCACAACACCGCTTAGTGCCATTTTTTTTACCCAGTACCACAAAACCGTGATAGTTTTAAGATATTTCATCTTACTTCCTCCTACAACCCCGCTTATCCAGCTAACAATCATACCATCTAGCAAACCAATATATAATTTACTCAGCCGCCGAACAGGCTAATGCCCGAAAACGGCCAGAACGATTGTTCATCAACGATTGGTAATTACCATGTTCTATGATCCGGCCCTGTTCCAAAACCAAGATTCTGTCAGCATTGCGGATGGTAGATATACGATGCGCAATAATTACAATGGTCAACTTGCCCTGAAGATTCTCAATGGCCTGTTGAATCCGTTTTTCATTTTCTGAATCCAGCGAACTTGTAGCTTCATCTAAGATAAGAACCGATGGCTTTCTTAAAAGGGCTCTCGCCAATACAACACGCTGCCGTTCGCCACCAGATAAACGTACACCCCGATCACCCACAACCGTATCAAGTCCTTCCGGCAAACCCTTGACAAAAGTGTCAATGGCAGCTAGCCGTAAAGCCTCCCATATATCACTCTCTGTAGCATTTGGGCAAGCCCACAACAGATTATCTCTAATGCTTGCATTTAATACAAATGGGTCCTGGGGAACATAGCCAATCGAATTTCTCCATGGACGCAAATTTTTTGCTAACAGCTCACCATCAACCAAAATAGTGCCTTTCACAGGTGTCAAGAGACCAATCAATAAATCTACAAGAGTACTTTTTCCAGAACCAGAAACACCTACAATGGCCGTTGTCGTTCCGGCCCGAAGACTAAAATTTGCATTTACCAGAGCATAGGTTGTCCGATCTGATTCATAGTGAAACGAAACATTCCGAAATTCTACGCCATGCTTCAATTTTATTCTCTTACTGGCTCCATCCTCTGGCAGATCTTCCTTAGCGGCCCGACATTGGCTTTCCAATTCCATTGCGACTCGAAATGCAGGCAGCGTTGCAAGGATATTCAGGTATCCCATTTGTAGGGAAGAAAATTTAGGCCATAAACGAGCCGAAATTACAGAAACCAATATTAAATGCTGAGGATTGAGAGCAAATATTTCAATAGCACTAAATAAGAACAAGCTTACAAAAACAGCAGCTCCCACTTTGTTACACATGTCTGCCCGAGTTTGCAGTTTAATAAACTCGCTAAGATTGTCCTTTATCATCTTACGGGTTTTGATAAAGCTACCTATCTGATCTGATTCAATACCATTACTTTTGATGTCTTTAATTCCGTTTAAGTGTTCAGTAAGATCACCAAGTAGCCGGCTATTCAAATCGGTTATCTTCTCACCCATCTTACGTGATTTTCTAAAGAATATTCGTAAGAAGCCAGACAAAATAAGCGCACCTACTAGCACGGAGCAAGTCAGACCTGGCGCGATCATACCCGCGATGATAATTTGAATGATTGTGATTAACGCGATTGCCACCATTTGTAAAAATGTATTTATCCCCGAATAAACCCGCATAAGTTCGGAAGTAATAGTATTGGTAATATCTGCTTTTGTCTTAGTCACCAAAAGCTGCCATTTGGCGTAAGCTACCGCCCGAAACAGTCTAGCCGATAAAGCAACACTAAATTCTTGCTGAATATCAAAGTTAAGTATAGCTTGGCGACGTTGTAACCAGCTTTGTCCAAAATTAACGCCTGTATATAACGCCAATACTAACGGCAAATTCAATGTCATTCCTATGTTTTGGAAGAACTGATCAAGCCCTAAAGCCCACTTACTGTTTTCCTGCATACCCGGAATAATGCCGGCTACCATTAATAACGGTATAATCATGAGTATGCCTATACCTTCCAGCATCCCAAGTATAACCATCAGCAACAGGTTAAGCAAAAATTTCATTCGGGACAACTGATATAAATCCTTAATGTAAACAAATAGCGTGTCCATAAATTAATGGCTCACCCCAAACTTTGTAAAACAATACGATTACTCTTTTCTTCCTGTTGCAAAAACCGGCTAAAAATTAGACTGCGAATCAGCATGCGTAACTTGGGATTATCGGTATCATCATCCTTGAGCGAAGTAAATGTTGCTACTTCCCGCTGAATTCTGGCGATGTCAAGATACTTTTTTTCAGCCTCTCGTGTGCCGATATTCTTTATCTCGGCAGATATTTCTGCCCAAATGGGTTGCAGTCGCTGAGCTAAATCAGCACTTTGTCTACCTCTCACCGTCTCATTCTTTCGTACTTTATCTGGCAAAATGCCTGCCATGGCCCGGCGTAATAAAAACCGTTCTCTGCCGTTCCGAACATATTGGCTTTCTGGTACGCTAAGACAAAACTCTATTACCCGCTTATCTAAAGTAGGGTCACGTAAAACCATACGATAAGCGAGCGCTTCTTTCGTTGCAATAACACCTAAATGACTGAAAACGTCTGGCCTAAGATATTGTTTGCGTGACTGTATGGAGTCTAATGGACGAATACAAAGCGGATCATATCCATACTGTCGAAATCGCTCCTGTACAAAAGTACGACGTGCAAATTCAGGATTAATAGGCGTCAAGTCTTGTATCTCCTTAAACCAGTTCGGATCTTTAATCGTATTAATCGCCTTTTTCAGTTCATAAGGCATTATTCTCTCAAATAACAGTAACAAAGTCTTTAGCGGACGGCGACAGCGCCTGGCAAACGCCCATGCCTCGTAAACCAAACGAAACCACTGACCCTTCCGGAACAGCGACAGTAAGTAAGGTTCCAGCATACCCCAGGAAATGGTCATATCTCCCGAGCTGCCTGTTAGCATAACACCAACATTGCGTTTTTGCGCAGCCTCCATTATGCCATCAATCCAGAATAAGTTTTCAACAATTTTGTAAGGTTGCTCTAATATTGCCAGCAGTCGATCCGTATCACTTAGCGAATGCTTGCCATCCATACGGCAGTAAACTACATCAATATTACTTACATGTTGCCTCACCGCTTCAATGAATGGCGTTTCATCAGCCAGGCTATAGGTAGGCAACCAGTCCCGGTAGCCTGTCATCGGGACTGCGCTGAAGGCCAAAATGTTACCGCCTTTTTTAGCCAGTTCCCTGGCAGCCATACAGGCAACTGAAGTAGAATCCAGTCCTCCGCTCATCATAATACCTACTTGCCGTATGCAACGCATACGGCAATGCACTGCGCTGCTGAAAACGTCCCTAAAGGCTTCTTCATATTCGCTATCTGATTTTAATATCAGTTCAGATTGTTGTTCAGCTTGCCAATAACGCTGCTTGCTTATCCCCTTGGATCTTGCAACCAGATAATGTCCGGCCGGTAGTAAGTAAATGTTCTTATACAAGGTTAATTCCGGGTCAAGCTGATGCATTACAGAAGGCATTGCCAAAAAATCTGAAATCCAGGTTTCATTGTAGACTCTGTCAATCTCCGGTAAAATAAACAGCGGTTTAATTAAAGTCGCAAAAGCAAAGAGCCCTGCCGAGTGATAATAATAAAGCGTCCTTCTCCCAGTATGATCCACAGCACAAAACAGTTCTTGCCGTCTTTCATCCCAGATAGCAAAGGCAAAATCACCCACAAGATACTTTAAACAGTCATGTCCCCATTTCTGGTACGATTTTAGAATCAATAGATTATCTGGCACTTTGGCCCGACAAGAATAGTCAATCCCGAACCTATCACATAACTCATCCCGATTGTCAATGATAGCATCTGCTGTAATCGTTACACCTGCCAAATCGTCATGGTAGGGATTGATTTCACCTGTCGACTCAGGAGTGATATGCTGGACATGACACCCCAACAATACTGAACCGCCTTGCCATATACCCCTAGCATCAGCATAGTAGCTATTGGTTTGTTGCATCATAGCTGAACCCAATTCGGCTATAACCGGGTTACCATGATAGTAATACATCCCGAAAATAATCCCCATGCATATTCCCCATTTTTTACATATATGATTCAGAAAAATATTCTTTCATAAATTTGCATATAATTGTGATTACTCTATAAATAAAAAGCGGCATATGCCGGCGACTATTTAATAGTAGCCTTATAGCCTTGCCGCTAATTATTTTCCTTACCTGTAAGGAAAATTGTTACCATGAGCACAAATAAACTATTTTACGAACAATCACAAGGAATACGATCCCCACATAAATCGCTGCCATCCGACAGTTTCTCTCCGTCAGCCTTAAATCCGATCTTTTGATCGCTGGTCATTTCAACTTTAATCTCTGTCATTTGTGGATTACTCCATGACAATTTCATTGTTTTCACCTCCTTTCGTACTCCCTATCATCAACAAACTGGCCGACAATAGTGAATAATTCCAAGCTATAACCGCCGTTAACGACTATTTGTCCACATTGTAGCCAAGCATGAGCCACAAGACCGTTACTCCCATCTTTTCGCACACCTAAATAAAGAATATTGTTTATTTCGCGGCGTCGTAGCATCAATTTGCATACACAAGCCTGAACCAGACACTTACTTTCCCATGGAGTATAACGACTCACAATTTCAACTACGACCCCAATCCGTCTAGCTGTTTCAATCTTTATAGCATCTTCTTCAGTAGGTATTCCCCGCGTCTGATTTCCAAGAATAGGTACTAACCAGCGAAATGGCAAAAGTAAAATTGCCAAACGTACAACGCCAGTTAAGAAAAATGCTTCTAAAAATAGCCATTGTTCCCGCAAAGGCAATGTAAAAAATTTTTTTACTTTCCTAATAAACAATAGTAACCAACCCTTTGGCACAAAGCTTATTTAAGAAAGCCAACACGTCATTTTGACAAGTTTTTTCATCTACGTCATACTCCATCAGTAACGCTTGTACCACTTCATGAATGCTACAAGGATTTTCGATAAGCTTCCAGATGCGACTGGCAATACCGTCCAATCCATAATAAGTGCCATTTTCAATATCTAGCATGACCGTTTCCCCATCCATATCGGCAGCCACTAATCCAGGTGCTTGACTAACAATGGTATGAACCTCCACCGTTTTTGGCAATGTCAAATTCTCCACTCCCTGTTTAATGCCCCTTACTTGCTTACTATGTAAACATTTTCTTATGGTAATTATTCCCTACAAATCCAAAGTATAGTCAATTGCTCATATATATTTCAGTATAAATTTCCATTTTTATCCAGACAAGTCTTGTGGTATAAGTTGCATTTATTACATCTTGAAATGTATAAGGATATATTTAATCCTATTCTGATACAACCGCTAGCCAAAAACAGACGATCTGGGTTTACTGGTATCAGCAACAGTAAACCCAGATCGTCTGTTAAAATTCCTAGTTATACAATATACTATAATATGGTAATTACTGGATAGAGGTGTTAATGAATGTTGCCACTCGGCCATATGGGAATTACGCTTTTCTTCGTTCGCACAGCAGCATACATAGCTAGACTTCAGCCGATAGATTACAAAATAATAGTAATCGGCTCCCTCTTACCAGATTTCATCGATAAACCCTTAGGCATTTTCTTCTTCCCTAGCCACCCATTTATCAAAAGCTTCGGACATTCTTTGCTCTTTCTCGGTTTCCTGTACGGAACGAGTAAGCTTATTCGCAATAGCCGGCACAAAAATATACTCCAGACTCTCTGGATATGTTCGGTACTACATGATATTTTTGATCTTATGTGGCACTTTCCCCAAGCACTCCTTTGGCCAATTAACCTCCCGGAGTTACCACAAGCACCCTACGAACCTTGGGGACAAATACTACATGTGTATGGGTTTTCTATCCGGCAGATATTTGCGCTAGAAATAATAGGCGGAGGAATACTGATAATATTTTTCGTGCTCAAAAAGCATCTTCCCCACACCCACCTGCCGGACAAACTAAGGTAGAACATAGTTGCTTGACCATGTATCCGTACATCTGATTGTCGCTAATTATTTATTTTTAATACTTATTTGTTCTAGCAACGTTTCGCTGTGTACTCCCCGCCAGCGCACAAAGTTTTTGATACAGCCAGCGAAGTTGATCGCGCGCCCATGGTTCAAGAAACCTTGCCACTAACCACCCGAGTGCAATAACAATTGCAATTGGCAATACCGGCATCAGGATAGGATGCAAGCCAGGTGCCAGCTTGCCGATCTTTACAATCAATGCGACCATCATGTTCTCATGCAGTAAATACAGGGGATAGCTAATATACCCGCAAAAAAGCAAGCAGGGACGAGTCAGCATTTTTTGAATGTGAATATTTGTGACTGAAAAAGTAAACAGAAGAACTATCAGCATAGGTGGGATAATCCTGTGATTAAACTTAAATTCTCCTATGCTCCACGCCGAGATCAATGCAATCACAACTGCAGATAGCAAGAATGACAACCGCCGTTCGCAGTAGTACTTGTAATAAAGGGTTCCTGCTGCAAACCACCCATAATACTTCGCATTAACAATATCTATAATCATACCTAACAACCGGAAGTCCGTATACGGTGCAATCTTTACTAACGCCCCTGGTAATATAGAAAGAAAAAATATCCCCGTTAGACCCATGACGGCTATACGCCAGCCGGTAGTAAAATATAGTATTCCAAAAATTACATAAAACTTCATTTCGGCATACAATGACCAAAATGAACCTTCCAAACTTCCTTGATGTGACCCAAGCAGCACCGTCCACACAGCTGGTTGAATAAAGGTTAATCCCGGAAGCAAATCCCGAAAAACTACCGCTCCCCCTGGTCGTTCAGGAAACCATGCTGCCGTCGAAAAAATCAATACCGAACAGATCAGCATTGCTGGAAAGAGCCGAAACCATCTGCGCAGAATGAATTCGCGAAAATCCATGCATTTTTCTAGGGTCATTAAGATAACAAATCCAGAAATCATAAAGAATAAATTGACTCCCAACCAACCATATGCAAACAGTGGAAACTCAACAAACTGAGTCCCAAACGGAACTACCTCAGGCCACCTCGCATAAGCATGAAACAACACAACTAGTAAGATGGCTACACCACGCAACCCATCTAAATAGAAAATCCTATTCCCGGCTGTCATCCTATTTTCTAGCATGTTGCACCTCCATAATATAAGTCCTACAGGAAAAAACCAACCTGACTAAGCTCTACTCGGTTCCACTTTGAATAAAATTTACATATTCTACTAACAGGATACGCTAACACCGAGGAGGGATACCATGCATGATACATCAGGTAATAACAACAACTTGGCAGTACTCAATTTTTCGTCTCAAGTTTCTGCTGCTAATAATAATGAATGCAACCAGGCACCCATCCGTCAAGCTGTTGACGCGTTAAGCCCCGCTCGAATCGGTAGTTATTTCATTGATCTAAATTTTTGGAAAATATCCAATGACTTTACCAATCCGTTAGCCACTTCACAAGGTATAAACGCTGCCTTGCAATGGGCAAGAGACAATGGGTTTACCGAGGCCGTATTACCCCAAGGTAATTATCTCATTGAAAAAAATACACCTATAACCATACCTAGTTATATGACCTTTAATCTCAATGGATCCACTTTGAAACTCGAATCAAACGAGTTAAGCCGTTCTAAGGTCATATTCATTGACAGTAAAACCAACGTTACCATATGTAATGGTATCATCGAAGGCGATAAACTCACCCATGATTATTCTAAGACCACAGGTGACACATGGGGTGAAGGAATTCTTATTATTAATAGTAAGAACATCCGAATTGACGGCATAAAAGTTAAAAATGTCACCGGCTCCGGAATTACAACCGGAGGTAATTATAACCATATTGCGTGGATATATTTATCTAATCTGGAAAGCGGTACTTTTGACAATAATGGGTTGCCTATGGCTAACCAAAACTTTACCCGCACCAATATATACTTTCCGTTAGCTAATGACATCATTGATACAGTCGGATGGTTTTCTTTATATGGAAATGGCTATGGAAGTTATGGTACATCCACAGACGATAAGGAATTGGATTTTGATCTTACCTTTTTTACTGTCTATTTTTACGATGAAAACAACAGATATTTAGGCAGCATTACGCGGAGAACTTTTGACGGCGTATATAAGCAATACTTCCCTGCAGGTGCTACTAAATGCAAAATCTCATTTAGATATGACTATTCAAAAATTAAAACCAGTACAATGACTTTACGTGCCAATACTACTACCGATAGATTATTCATAACAAATTGCGAAGTGGCAGGTTGCAGGACACTAGGCATGAATCTGTCTGGTTCACAGAATGTCATAGTTGAAAATTGCGAAATCCACGGAGTTGGCGGTGCCGCACCAGGATATGGTATTGATATTGAGGATGGGTATAATACTAACCAGAACATTATTATCAGAAATTGCTATTTTCATGACAATAAGAATGGCTCCATCGTCGTCATCAGTGCTAGAAACGTACTATTAGAACATAATAAATTTTATGGCGGAGTAACCATGCATGGCGCAAAAGGCCAGAATTATGTTTCTCAATACAATCTCTATAATGGATGTCACGGATCCGGGGTAAGCAATGCTGGTGATTTTGGCAGTAACCTTATTTTCAACGGAGATGCCTTTGTAGAATCAAACCTGTACCTGGATGGTAATCCCCAATATATCAATTGCTCCTTTGATAACACGACTTTTATCCTATCCTGCAATAACTATGAAACTGTCAAGTTTATCAATTGTACTTTTAATTTTGACAGAAAAGATATCGGCTGGTCATGGATGCTTAGGAAAGGTTCGCTGCTATTTGAAAAATGCACACTAAACATTGTCTACGCTGGAAATTACTATTTTAGAAATGAAAACTATAGTCTTGACAGCATTAGCAAGTGCGATTTTACCATGAACAACTGTATCATAAATACAAAAGCCAGCTTGGGGTATACCGGAACCGTCCCGGTATCGTGCAATAAGTTAACATTTACCAATAATAAACTAGTAGGCACACATGATGCTACTTATCAGCCCACTTATTTCAAAGCCAATCAGGCGATTATTAGTAATAATGACATAGACAGTGTTTCTATCATCCTGGAGGGAATAGGTACTGAACCAAGATTAATTGTAACTAACAATGAAATATCCTATAACAAAACAGGATTATATAATTATATTTTTGCCAAAGAAGGCATTTTTATAAAAAACTTCAATTATGTAGAGTATAGCCAAAATACTGTATTTCTTCCTTTACGCATTGCAAATTTCCATGTGCTATATATCAATTGGGAAAAGTTTGTAAAAATAGATGATAATACCCTTATTTCCCCCAATGTCACCAGTAAAATTAAACTTTCAGGTGCATACCGAGCGTTAGAAGACACTACACCGATACCGGCACTTCTCGTTGTCTTAAACAATAATTATATTCAAGGAATAAGCATTGAAAGAGATGCTGCCTACTCATCCCAGCTATCTAAAGCAGAAATAGGTAACGGAAGTATAAATATATAAAGATGTAAAACTTTGCGTGCCAATACCAATAAGTTATTCAGAGTTCTATTGAGCCTGGTACTTTATTAAAAAGTACTGGGCTTTTCCAATTTGTAGCACCTAGGGTATAAAACTCGATTCTTGTGAAACTATTGGTTGCCTATAAAAGCTGACAGTCTTCGATTAAACCATGTCCATGGTCGTATCACATAATACAAAAAATATAATTGTTCTGGTAAATCAACATATTCAATATCCGTTTCTGTTGGAGAAAAAAGACTATGCAAATATGCAAGTTTTCTTTTCCAGCCATGTTGCAGATAAAATTCATATTTCTTTTCATGGCAATATACCAGAAAGCTATTTTTGAGGTTAGTAACGTCAACGCCAGAAGAAAACATGTAGGGAAATACTAATGCAGCTAACGTTTGTGCCGTTTTGTCAGCATTAACCATTGCGTTTATATGCTCTGGCACAGATACATCAAGAAGTGTTTGGGATAATAGGATGGCTTGATGTAATACTGGTTTAGCCCCCAAACGCTCGGCCAATGCATATAGCTTTTCCCAGGAAAAACCTGCTAGATGGATAATCACCCCGATATCACAGAGCCATTTTAACCGAAACCATTTGTGACTTGCACCATGAAAAGCCAACGACAGCAGCATTTCTTCGGGTCCAGGCACAGGTATTAACTGCCCGGCTATATTGACCTGACTCAAACTACGTTCCACATCATCCAAGGGAATCTCAGTACCACGGTGCCCTAGTTGCCAATGCAGTTCTAATAATACTTGCTTGTCTTGATGCCAATAACTAAAGTGATGTTCTATTTTCATCCAGTTTCGCATTTGCCTGGGTGTTGCCGCGAAGCCTGGGTAAATCCTACTATATCCCAGTGTTTCCAGCACTCTTCTTGCTTCATCCACAGCTTCCGACCTTACCAGGATATCTAAATCCCGAGAGGGTCGTAACGCCATATTACCATAAATTTTATAAGCTAAGGGAATGCCCTTTAGCACAACAACGCGTATCCCCTGTTCCGCTAATGTTTGCAGCACAGTGACAAGTTCTGCCGTCATTTGCAAGGATCTATGCATATACTCCCAGCTTTTTTGCTTTAGCGAAAGGCTCACCTGCCTGGGAAAAACGGATTTGTCCAATCCATTTACGTACTGATATACCATAGCATAAACACCATGAAATACCGCTAATTCCAGGAAACGGTCCCAATTGATCGGCGCAGCAGTCAGCGTATGAATGCCAGCAGCTTGTTTTTTCGTAATGACTGGCCTTACACATGCAAGTAATAATTTAAATTCCGCTGGTAATGTATCACAGTTTTGAAACCCATTTCGCAATCTAGCTGCCCCCTCTCTCTTTCCGCTTAAGACGATGTAATCAGACCGTAATATTAAAAATTACATGCAATGGAATACCATTTACCTGACAACGCTTTTTTAATGACATCGATAACTCTCCCCTGTTCCTCCTCTGTCATATTCGAGCCAGAAGGCAGACAAATACCATTATTAAATAGATAATCAGACACACTTATGGGTTCACTATGAGGATAGTAAGCACAGCCGTTAAAAACCGGTTGCTGATGCAGAGGTTTCCATACCGGACGAGCTTCAATATTGTCTGCTGCCAAAAGATCTAATATATCATTTACTGTTGTGTTAGTGTGTTCTTGATCCACTATCATTGCCGTAAGCCAACGCGTGGAACGCCCTGATGATATCTCCGGCATGAAGGTAACACCTTCAAAATGAGAAAGCGCTGTAAAGTAGCGGTTAAATATCTCCCGACGTGCCTCTACCCGCTTTTCAAGTACCCGTAATTGCCCTCTGCCAATTCCAGCCAATACATTGCTCATTCGATAATTGTATCCAATTTCGCTATGCTGATAGTGCCTAGCCTGATCACGGGCCTGTGTTGCCCAGAACCTAGCTTTTTCTAAAGCGGCTGTGTCATTAGAAACCAGCATTCCTCCGCCAGAAGTGGTGATAATTTTATTACCGTTAAATGAAAAGACACCAAAATTCCCGAAAGAGCCGCTTTTTCTCCCATGAAATGTGGCCCCCAGACTCTCTGCCGCATCCTCAATAACAGGTACCCCATACTCATTACATATCTCCAGTACATCATCATAGTTAGCACTTTGACCGTATAAATTTACCACAATTACCGCTTTAGGCAGCTTTCGCTGTTTCGCAGCATCTCTGAAGGCATTACGCAGAGCAATGGGAGACATATTCCAGGTATCGTAATCAGAATCAATGAATACCGGTATCGCCCCTTCGTAGATAATAGG
>NZ_JBYKYF010000027.1:13968-17867 GCF_057736855.1 Sporomusa sp. | reverse complement strand
AAAAAGAGGCGTGTCACAAGACGTTTTTTCCATAAACGTTTTGCGACACGCCCTGTATTGAGATTACGCTTGACAGAGCTATAACAAGATTTATGAAGAATTCCTATGGAATAAAATGATAAATTTAAATTTTACAACAAATTTGACATATACATCGATTGACAGGCATATTTTGGATGGATAAAATAATGTTAAAATTATGTTAGCACTCACAAGGACAGAGTGCTAACAGTACCTCCGCTGATTTTTGTGTGATCTATTTACATTAAAAATTGGAAGGGGTTTTTTTATTGACAAAGCGTTTTCAATCAAGGTTGCGATGTCTAAATGGTAATAGCAGCGCTAATACGTATCGGGAATTGTTCAAGCGCCACCCGAAGAATCCGATTTTAACCAGTCAAAACTGGCCATATGCTGCCAACACCGTGTTTAACCCGGCAGCAACCAAATATGATGGAAAGATTTTGCTTCTTGTGCGGGTGGAAGATAGGCGAGGCTTTTCCCACTTTACAAAGGCTATTAGCGAAAATGGGGTCGACAACTGGCAGATAGACAATGTACCTACATTAGAACCAGATCCGGCTAATTATCCGGAAGAAATTTGGGGCATTGAGGACCCTAGGATTACCAGGTTGGAAGAGCTAAACAAATGGGCAGTGGCCTATACGGCGTATTCTACAGGCGGTCCGCTGGTTTCTCTTGCTTTGACAGAAGATTTTACCCATTTTGAGCGCTTAGGACCTATGGTCTTGCCGGATGATAAAGACGCGGCGCTCTTTCCTCGCCGTTTCAACGGTAAATGGTATTTGATTCATAGGCCTATTTCGCATCATTATGGCGCCATTGGTCATATTTGGCTTTCTTGTTCTCCTGACCTACGGTATTGGGGCAATCATCGAATTCTCTTGAAAGCCAGGCCCGGAGGCTGGTGGGATTCCCAGAAAATTGGCCTATCAGCACAACCGCTTGAGACTCCGGATGGTTGGCTAATTCTTTATCATGGGGTACGGGTAACGGCGGCCGGTGCAATCTATAGACTAGGCTTAGCGCTTTTGGATCTGGAAGATCCATCCCGTGTCTTGCGGCGAGGCGATGAGTGGGTCTTTGGCCCTTCAGCAATTTATGAACGCGAGGGAGATGTTGACGATGTGGTCTTTCCTTGTGGATGGGTGCTGGAAGACGACGGCACAGTGAAGATGTATTACGGAGGTGCCGATACGTGTGTTGCGCTGGCAACCGCATCGCTAAGTGATTTGCTTGAATACATAAAGAGCTGTCCAGAAGTTGAGGCTGAAGGCTTTTAGCTGGATAGTTTGGGGGAACCCCACCTGAAAGCGGCTAATCCATTATCTTGCCCGAAGCGAGAATGATGAGATCGTCGTGACTTCGGGTTATTATGTAAATATATAGAGTTTGCGGTAAGAATCGGTTTGGAGAAAATACGCCGCTGGAAACTGGGGGTGCCATCAAACGCCGAAAAGCGTTTTGATGGTACTTTCCTTATGTTTAAATACCGACATATTGAACACCTTTACGACAAATTAACAAATTACTGCTACTTGTTGTGATATAGAAAAACCAAAAACTATTTTAAAACAAAGGAGGCAATGTTTAGATGGTTACCGCTAATCGTATTCGTAACGTAGCTTTTCTGAGCACATATCCTCCAAGAGAGTGTGGACTGGCTACCTTTACCCAGGATCTCGTACAGGCTCTAGACGTCTTTGATGATTTAATCAAGACAAAAGTCATTGCTGTAAGTAACGGCGAATATTATAACGATCCTAAGGTAATGGCGGTGTTACCCCAACATGACAAATGGAGCTACATCGATCTTGCGGAAAAAATCAATGAGTCAGGGATTGACCTGCTGGTCATCGAACATGAATATGGTATTTTCGGTGGATTCTGCGGCGATTACCTTTTGGATTTGATTAAAAACCTTAAGGTTCCGATTGTAACCACCCTTCACACGGTGTTGCCCAATCCCAGCTTTAAGCAAAAACAAATACTGACCGCATTGGGTGCGGCCAGTGTCAAGGTTGTTACCATGGCTAGAAACACCGTAAAAATACTTCAGAATGTCTACGGCATAGATGCCGGCAAGATCGAGGCGATCCATCATGGTGTTCCATTCCGCCTACTTGAGTCCAGAGATAAATTAAAGAAAAAACATGGGTATGCCAATCTAAACATTATTTCCACTTTTGGTCTTATCAGCCCAGGAAAAGGACTAGAATACGGGATCGAAGCCATTGCGCAGGTGGTGAAAGACCATCCTAACACGCTTTATCTGATTCTCGGGAAAACACATCCGGGGGTCAAGAGTGAACAAGGAGAAAACTATCGGGAAAAACTGATTGCGATTACTGAGTGGCTGGGAATTGAAAACCATGTGCGGTTTATAGATAAATATCTTACTAAGGAAGAAATTATTTACTACCTCCAGTTAAGTGACATTTATCTCACCCCGTATTTATCAAAAGACCAGGCAGTTAGCGGCACCCTCGCCTATGCTGTCGGTGCTGGCAGGGTAGTAGTTTCTACTCCATACTTATATGCGCAGGAGCTATTAGGAGAAGGCCGGGGACTTTTGGCTGAATTCCGTGATGCCAATTCCATCGCTAATTGCATCAAGTATGTTTTGGATAATCCTGACAAAAAGAGTGAAATGGAGCGCAAGACGGCGAAGCTGGGTCAAAATATGTTGTGGAATACAGTGGCGGCTGAATATTTCAAATTATTCCTGAAAATAACTGGTAACAGCAAAGATGCGGGTGTCAAGGTGAGTTAATAATGGAAACCTTTTCAGCGTTACCTTTCAACGTCGATCATCTGTTTCGGATGACAGACGATACCGGAATGTTTCAGCACGCAAAGTTTAGCGTTCCTGATCCCACTCATGGATATACCACCGATGACAACGCCAGAGCACTGATCGTGGCAATGCTGTTATGGACAATATATGAGCAGGAAGAATACCTTGATTTGGCTTATCGATATCTTTCTTTTGTTTTGCACGCGCAAACGGAAAACGGAAAGTATCGAAACTTTATGTCTTACGACCGCAAATTTCTTGAAGAGGAAGGCTCAGAAGACTGCTTTGGTCGGTGTCTTTGGGCGTTGGGATATGTTGTGGCGAACCCTAAAACGCCTGATGGCATGAAAGAAGCTTGCCAAATGCTGATTTCAAAAAGTTTGATTCATGTACCCAATGTAAAGTGGCTTAGGGCTAAAGCCTACAGTATTATCGGACTGAGGTATCTAGCAACCGACCAAGCCTATGACCTGATTCGGAGGTTAGCCGAGTCTTTGGCCGACAGCTACAAACAGCACGCAGTGGAAAAGTGGCATTGGTTCGAGGATAGTATGACTTACAGCAATGCCGTTTTGCCCTGGGCGATGTTTGTTGCCAGTAAGCTAATGGACAACAGGGAGTGGCTATCGATCGCCGAAGAAAGCCTGGCATTCTTAGAAAAGATAACTTTCCCCAATGGATACTTCAAACCTATCGGGTGCCGCGGCTGGTACTCGAAAGACGGTATTCCGGCCCAATATGATGAGCAGCCGCTGGAAGCTTGCGAGATGGCGTTGGCTTATCTTGAAGGATATTCTGCCAACCGCAGGATTGATTACTTATCGAAAGCCAAAACATGCCGAAATTGGTATCTGGGGGAAAACTCTCTGGCAGCAAGCCTGATTGATCCGCAGACCGGCGGCTGTTATGACGGAATTACGCCGACCGGCCTAAACCTGAATCAAGGGGCAGAAAGTATTATTTCTTACTTTATGTGCAGTTTGACTATTGACGCAATGAATTTTGAAGGGGCAGATCCGTAACGGTGGCGTGAGTTAACGTAAGTTAACTTGAACTGTTCAGAGGATACACTATGTTTTAC
>NZ_JBYKYF010000027.1:2188-13958 GCF_057736855.1 Sporomusa sp. | reverse complement strand
CATGATGTTTATCATTCTGAAAAATGTAATTTTTTAGAAGGAGGTAATGTATGCCATGAGTGAATGTATAAGAGCAATTCCTCGAACGGAGAAAGCGAATAAGGTAAGAAGGGACGGATTTGTGCCAGGAGTAGTATATGGCGGGAATTTAGCTGGTTCTCAGCCGGTAAAGTTTGAAGAAAGACGGCTAAAAAAATTGCTGCGTCATACTTATGATCCCAGAATCCAGGTAAAAATAAATAATGAAATTACTCCTTGCGTTGTCCAAGAAGTACAAAGGGATTTGATAACCGGCAAGCTAATTCATATAGCCTTGCAAGTTATCGATGATAACACCCCCTTGAAAATAAGCGTTCCTGTAGTATTTATCGGACAAGATATTCTACAGAGGAGAAGTTTGGCATTACAGGTAGCTAGACCGGAAATTATGATCCGGGGAAGACAGAAAACGCTCCCAGAATATGTGGAAGTTGATGTTAGCACCAAGCGGTTAGGAGAAAAAATAACTGTTGCTGACATAACACTAAATAATAATGTTAGAGTAATTAATGCCGCAACTGAAGTTTTGGCAGTAGTAACCCAAGCTAAATTAGGATTGGCAAGTTAACTTTGTGGGGGATAGACCGTAAGCTTTATCGTCAAGCTTAGGTTTAGCCCCCTTACTATCATATTTTGGAGGAAGAATTATGTTATATCCGTTAAAGTTGACGCCAATATACAAGCAATCACTCTGGGGTGGCCGCACGTTGGAAAAATTTGGGCGCAGGCTACCTGAGGGCAAGATTGGTGAGAGTTGGGAAGTATCCTGCCATCCTGACGGAGTAAACGTTATTGCTAATGGTAAGTATATCGGCATACCGCTTACAGATTGGATTAAAGCCTATAAAGAGAAAGCGGTAGGACATGATATTTATAGTAAATATGCAACCCATTTTCCTATACTGATCAAACTTATTGATGCCAGTGACAAGTTGTCGGTGCAAGTGCATCCTTCCGACGAAATGGCCAAACAGTTGGAAAACGAAATCTACGGAAAAAATGAAATGTGGTACATTCTTGCAGCAGAACCTGGTGCCAAAATTGTATATGATTTCAAGCCAGGATTTACGCGTTCAGAGGTTAATCGGTATATTAAAGAACAACGTTTTGAAAACTGGCTGAACTATATAGATGTTGAAGCAACCGACGTTGTATATGTGCCTGCCGGTACGGTACATTCCTTGGGGGCAGGAATCGTGGCATTAGAAATTCAGCAGAATTCGAATATAACCTATCGCATGTATGACTATAATCGGGTGACCTCATCCGGAAAGCCGCGCCCGCTGGATATTGAAAAAGCATTGAAAGCCATGAACGATCAACCCAATGCCATACAGGGAAAAATTCGCGGATTGCGGCGGATTGTTAATTCCCATTTGTCGGTAACGTTTTTAGTGGCAAATGAATATTTCGCTGTAGAACGTTATGAACTTGACGGCAATATGGAGCAAACCACCGATGGTGAGTTTTCCATTTATTCAATTATTGCTGGCAAAGGTGAATTGATTTTTCACAAAGATTCCTTACCTGTTCAGGCTGTTGAGTCAGTGATAGTACCGGCGGCACTCGGCAAATACCAGTTTTGGTGGAAACTAACTATGATAAGGACATATGTTCCCCAAAGCAAGAAGCAGATAATCGACCCGCTGACACGGGCTGGCTATACCTATGCTGAGATCATGAAAAATATTTATGGTAAATTATCAGCGTAATTTTCCTGATAGGGGATAAGCCAAAGATAATCCAACTGCTCCAGGTAATCTCCGTGGTAAAGTTTCACTGCTTCTTCTAGATGTGTGGCTGACTCTTTTGGGGTGATGTTCTTGCGCAGTCCGGCTGAGAGTAGGTTTTGAAACTTCTGCCGATCACAGGAAAACAATTCTGCCCGGAGCTGATAGCGTTTGCTACAGTATAGTATAGAGTCTGGATAGCCAAGCTTATCCAGAAGTCGGCGTAAATAATACAATGTGGTGTGGAAGATGGCATTGGCGTTATCTGGTTTATCGTCAGGCCACAAATCTTCCAGAATTCTTTCTTTGCTTATCGGATCTTCAACATGGACAAGATATGCGAGCAAGTCGCGGGTTTTGGCGGTGCGCCAATGAATATTGCTGATTTCCGTCCCTTGCTTAAACAGTCGAAAGGTACCAAGGGTAACGAAGTACAAGTGTTTGCTGGTGGTCGCGGCATCACCCCAAATAGTTGGGATAGCAAGGTGCGGAGCGGCTAACCATGCAGCCTGTCGTACTTCCGGATCGGTGTCGTTTACTAGTGAGCGGACAGTTTTTTTCGCCTGGGTTCCGCCGATTTCTATCAAGGGAGCGATTACCCGCAGTCGCACTTTCGCCTCCTTATGATCAGCCAGTTCGAGCAGGAAGGGTAGCGCCCGTTCGCCCAGTCGGATGAGGGTGCGATGAATAAATGTTACTTCAATCCCTTCTTCCATTCCTAGTTTGAGCACTGGATGCAAAGTGGCGTGGTGGGTGAGAAAGGTCGTGCTTCTGACAGTGCCTCTTCCGCTTTGGCCCGGGCTTCGATCCAGCGGTTTTGAAGTCCTAGGCACTGGGCCCAAAGAACCGGGTTCAGAACCAGAAAAAAACGATCCCCGTTGTTTTCCCGGATGAGCAGGATAGCCTGGTTATAATACTTTTCGGCTAATTGCCAATTGCCGTAGTCGGCATAAAGGCTGGCCAACTGCGCGTATGCAGAGGGGAGGGCTTCAGTAATGCCGAAGTTTTCCCTTATAACTACACTGCGCTTAGCATGTTCCAACGCTTGCTCTAACTCTCCCCAGTCCTGTAATATGGCGGGAATGTTATCTTGCATGTAGAAAATGGGTACGACATGTTCTGGCAGTAAATGTGCCGCCTTGCGGTAGGCCTGGAGAGCTTTTGCATAGTTGCCTTGCACATAATAAATATTGCCTAGGCCTTCTAATGTATGGACCATTGCATAGGTATCGCCATTTTGCTGTGCCGCTGCGTAGCTGGCGGTTAAAAGCTTTTCCGCTTCGGCATAACTTCCTGTGAAAAATAAACTAAGTGATTTTTCCATAGCCAGATCAAAGCGGCAGTCATTATGAGTGCTGGTTGCTTGCGGTGAAAGCTGCTCCAATAGATTCAGACTATTGGCATGACGACCACGGCCCCGCAGAATGCGGGCCTGGAGTATGCGGGTTTCTATAAGTCCTTCTTTTTCATTAGTTTCACTAAACTACGTCGCCGCTTGCGTTGCCCACATTTCCGCTTCGTCCAATAGGCCGCGATGGGCTTCAATCTTGGCCTGGAAAAGGCATAACCAGGGGTCGGCAGGTATTTGCTTGGTCAGCGGCTTTAGCCAACGGGCCACTGTTTGCCAGCAACCGCGGCGAAATAGTTCAGGACTGGCTTCTTTGATCAGAGACAGGGCATCAGCATGAGCACTGGCGGCTATAAAATACTCTATGGCCTGGTCTGGTTCCCCAGCTTCTCTGGCCAGCTCTCCGGCGCGTTTTTGCAACGCCTTACGTTTATTTCCCAAGCGATTTTGGAGAAAATCGCGAAAGAGTTGATGGTAGCGATAGGCTTTTTGGTGTCCTGCCAGTGGGATGAGAAATAACTGTTGCTTTTTTAGGTAATCCAATACTTGGTCTGAGTCTGTTCTTGTCAGCAGCCGGTCGCAAATGGTGGGGGTCATGACATCCAACACCCGGTGGTCAGAAGAAACTCCTGTATTTCTTTGGTTTGTCGGTCAAAGACCTCGGCCGCCAGAAAATCATATATTCTTTTTGTATCATGGCCAACCAGGAACTCATTCAGAGTCAAGGGCGATTCTCCGGCCAGTCCAATAGCCATCGGCCAGCCATTGGTTTTGTGCTCCAGTGTTTCAATGACCTTTTCCGATATATCTGGACAGGTAATGGATAAGAAGGCTGCGATTTCCTGGCGGGAAAAGCGCAGGGCTTCCATATCAAGACTTGTGACCAATCCTTGCAAACCAAGACGAGAAACGGAAAAAGGCAGTGCGGTTCTGGTGGCGATAATTACATGGATACTGGCGGGAAGGCTATTATGTAGAAAACTTAAAATCAAATTGTGGATTAACGGATTGTTTACAAGATGGTAGTCGTCCAATGCGATGACCAAGGCGGAGCTAGCTTGCTCGGCAAGACTGTTGACCAAAGTGATGGCCAGTAGGCGTTGGCGGGCGCTGATATCGCCTTGAGCAATCAGGGGTAATATTTCCGCGCCGAAACCGGGAATGTGCCGTTGTATTCCTGCCAAAAGATATTGCAAAAATAAAGCCGGGTCATTATCGTATTCGTCCAGTTGATACCATACCAGCGGCTTGCCGATGTGGACAGCTAATTGACGCATCAACGCCGTTTTGCCATAGCCAGCAGGCGCAGTAAGCACTATTGCCCTCCGGGATTCCCTGCTGGTAATAATTGTAACAAGCGTGGTCGTTCGATCAGGATTGTTCCGCATAGGGCGGGGACAGTTTACTGCATAGAAGTTCAGGCAACGGTGAACACCTCCTTGGGAGGTAGAGATGAATAATATTGTATTACTCTGTGTTTAACACAAAAACCTTTTTTCGTTGTTTGAATACAAAATTTTATTTTTGCTGGATTAAAGCCATTTATATTAGGTTAGCAAGAGTTATAGCCCTGTAAGGGCTGTCTCAAATGATTGTATGAGACAGCCTTTTTTATATGTTTAGTTTTTGTTTAGTTTTTTTTGAGAATTGACTGGTAAAATAGCATTATTCTGAATAATTATGAAAGTTCTGGTAATGAATGGAGGGGTTGCATGGATAGTTTGGAACAAAAAATGAATGAAATCTTTATTGAACGGTTGCCGGGATTACCTGTCACTATGAAGGAGACTGTAGCAAAAATTTATCCGTGGATTATGATAATATTTGGCGTGTTAGGATTGCTAGCCTGGCTTTATCCAGTACGGTTTTTCTTCGGTTCCTACGGATTGTATCCGTCCATGTACAGTCAGGGTTTTTTCCACCTATTCATGATGGCTTACTACGTTATTACGCTGATTGTACAGGTTATGGTCATTTATGGCGGCTACCTGATGATAAACCAGCAGTATAAAGGCTGGCGAATCGCATTCTATGCTTTACTTATCGGATGTATTTCCCATTTGCTTTCTTTCAGCTTTTTTGGCGTGGCGGTGGATGTACTTTTCTTCTATCTGCTTTTCCAGATTAAAGACTATTTTCAAGACCAGATTGCTGCCTGAATGGTAAAGCCTATTTGGCAGTAGCCTTGAACAGATCGCAGAGGACAGGTTGTACATCGACAAAGCTACGACCATTTAAACCTATGAGGGAGGCAGTCATTAACAAAGCAGACATCTTTATTCAGCCACGAGGAGGTAATATCAGGGTGAAAAATCAAATAGGAAGATCAATGGCTATTACTATTATCCTGTTATTTGTGCTTACTGTTGTTGTAGCGCCGCAAACGGCATCTGCGTCTGCAGCCGGCGGGCTGCGTTACACCGTCACCGTTTCCAAGTTTGAGAATCAGGCTGGCTGGTCTGGTCAATGGGATATCGGCGATGCCTGGGGCATGGTGCTTACTGACGTTCTTAACCAAAGCGGCCGCTTTATTGTTCTTGGTGAGAAAGACATGCGCCAGGAAGCACTGGAAGAACAGGACTTTGCCAGTTCTGGCCGGACAGTGCAAGGGGGAAAGACCCCTGTAACTGGCCAGATGACACCAGCTCGGATACTGGTTAAAGGAGCCATAACCCATGTCCAGGATACTGGCCGTTCAGGCGGCGGTGTTAATATTAAGGGAATAACGCTGGGAGCCAGTGGCGGCAAGGCAGAGGTCAATATCACCATGTATATGATTGACTCCACGACCGGCCAGGTGCTTGCTTCCACTAGTGTTGTAGGAAAATCCACCAGCAGCAGTCTTGGTATAGGCTACTACGGATCGAAATGGTCAGGCACATATGCCAACTTCCAGAAAAGCAATGTCGGCAAAGCCATACAGGATGCGGTAGAACAGGGCTGTCAATGGATGATCGCGCAATTGCCTAATATTCCCTGGTCAGGAACCGTAACACGAGTAATTGGTGATACTGTATATATGAATCGCGGCAGCCGGGAAGGCGTAAGCGTTGGGCAACTATTTACCGTCGGTAACTCGGACATTATACGGGACCCTGACACGGGTGAAGTTCTTGATGAAACCATCCACGAGGTGGCTCGCATTCAAGTTATCTCAGTCAAAGAAAAACTTTCGATTTGTAAGGTTGTTAGCGGTGACCCGGGAGCCATTGCCATAAAGATGAAAATTCAACCCTAAAATGAATATATCGGTAAACAAACGGTAACTTCCGGGTCATCTCGTCTAACGTAAGGGAAAAAAACGTAAAGCCGGTGAGCCATCAATGCTCAGCGGCTTTACTATTTACAGGTTAAATTCCTTGTGTTTATTAAACGTTAGTCTTAAAAGTAAAAGGTAATCAGGTATTACATAGCGAAAAGAAATAATGGGCGTTTTTGGTAATGCTGGTTACCAAAAATAATGCAGCAATAGCTTGGTTTCGAGAATATTGCTGGTATTATCTGCAGAAAAAGGGAGAGGATTCATTATGACAACAGACGTACTACAACATGCAGAACAAGCCAATTCCAAGAAGGTTGGCTGGAAGCCTTTATCAAACAGGATGTGCTTAATTTTTTGATAAGCCATAACCTCCAGGCAATTACTGTAGATGATGGTGCCGGTAAAAAGGGCGTCATTAAACGTACAAGTAAAGGTGACTTTTCCGTACAGATTACTTCTAACGAAATATTGTAAACCCAGCGGACAGTCATCGTATAGGGAGCCGTAACGGGTAACTCGGCTTTTCCTATGAACTCCTCTTATACTGGCAAAACATTGTTTCAGAATAAGAAACATGTTCTGCGGTGATGAGGAGTTTTTTTCTCGACTTATTTTTGTTGTAAGATGTATTTTACCATGCGCAGCATCCTTGCAATCAATAGTCTTAAAAGCGTATAATTACTGTTGCTAGCTTTTTTCCTGCTGTATTTTGTGAGTTGGGACAGATGGGCAGGCAAGAAATGAGTTATGTTTTGCAGATGTCTATTGTTGTGAATCATGCAATATTTTTTGGTATACATAGACGCTGCAAAACATTAGTATTAAAAATGAATTTTAAACTAGTTTGGGAGAATCGTATATGAATAAACCAGAGGTAATGAACCCATCAGTAACACAGAAATATTTAGGTACTGCAGGTCTTACAGCTTTCATTACGTTAATGAATATGTTTATTCCGCTTTCAACAGATCTGTATTTACCGGCACTGCCTTCTATGGGGAAGAACTTTGATTGTGATGCTGCGATCATTAATTTGACATTAAGTTCGTTCTTTTTCTTTTACGCAATAGGTATGCTGATATGGGGTCCCCTAAGTGACAAATATGGACGTAAGCCGATTCTGCTTGCAGGCAATTGGATGTATCTCTTAAGTAGTGTTTTTTGTGCCACAGCGGACAATGTTTATTGGCTAATTGCGGCAAGGGCCTTCCAGGGAATTGGGGCTGGTGGTGTTACATCCGTCTCTGTTGCGATGATTAAGGACTGTTTTTCCGGCAAAAAAAGAGAAAGTATTCTGGCAATCACGCAATCCATGTCAGCCCTTGCGCCCATGCTGGCCCCGATTATTGGCGTTTTCATTATCCAGTACGTTGGCTGGAGGGGGACTTTCTGGACGTTAGGCCTCATTGCTGTAGTCAATCTCGTGTTGACGCTGTTATACCAGGAAACGCTAAAAGAGCAGGAAAGAAACCAGGGTAATATTCTGGCAGCACTGGGCCGTTTGGTGGTTGTCGCCAGGAATAAGAGCTTTTTTATTCCGGCTGTTATCTTTTCGTTAAGTGCTTTCCCGTTTATGGGGTATATTGCTGTTTCTTCGTATATTTATATTAATTATTTCGGGATCAGTGAACTGGAATACAGCTATTTCTTTGCCATTAATGCCTGTTTATCAATTGCCGGGCCATTTATCTATGTTCGATTTTTAAGCGGCTGTAAGAAAAACACGGTTGCCATAGGGGCGTTCGGCTTAAGCCTGGTAAGCGGCCTTTTGGTAATGACTATCGGTACCTTATCGCCAGTTGCGTTTTTGCTTTCGTTTATTATCATGTCGCTCACTGGTGCGGCAATACGTCCCTTTAGTACTAATATTCTCTTTGATCAACTCAAAGGGGACACCGGTTCGGCGGTGTCTTTGATGGGAATATTGTTTACTGTCATGGGCAGTGGCGGTATGGTAGTAGCTTCCATGCCATGGGGCAATATTGTAGTCGGTCTAGGGGCTATTATGGCGATATTTTCTGCTCTGGCATTGATAAGCTGGTATCTATTTATGAAATCAGATATTCCTTTTATAGGCATAAAAAATACTTGTTCGCAGCAAGTCGACCCTATAAGAAATGTGATTTAATATCATATCTATATACATTCCAAGTTAGATTTTCTGACAGTGAAAACAGGTCTTACATGCAGAGTGCAATGGTTGAGACCTGTTTGTTTTTGTAATAAAGCTCCAGAAACCTATATGGCGGTAGAGTATATTACTGCAAGCAATGTCAGGAAAGGTACATAACATGCTGGTTCCATTTGTTGCGTTTTAGGGTACAGTATGATATTATATTTTTATAAAAAATAATGATTGGGAGCTGAAAAGATGAAGTAATCTTTCTTGCTAATGTTTAACAGCATAGTAGGGTATAAGCGGCAAATACCGCTTGTTTTGCTATGCTTATGCAAGAAAGATACTATTCTTTTCACTCGAAATATATCCTCGCCATGCCTAATGGGGGCTTGGCTTTGTGCTGTATTTTTGAGCTGCAAGGAATTGTTCTTTCTTGCAGCTCTATATTTTTTATGCAGGAGGATATCTTATGTCTTTAATCAGTGTTACCAATCTAACTTTTGCTTATGATGGCAGTTATGATAACATATTCGAAAACGTGAGTTTTCAAATAGATACCGATTGGAAATTAGGTTTCACGGGAAGAAATGGCAGGGGAAAAACTACATTTCTCCATTTGTTGCTTGGCAAATATGAATACAGCGGCAATATATCAGCATCTGTGAACTTTGAGTATTTTCCATTCCAGGTAACTAACCCGGAAGATAACACTATTGATGTAATTGAAAGCATCTATCCAGATTATCTTCATTGGCAGGTTATGCGTGAACTTTCTTTACTGCAAGTTTCTGAGGATGTGTTATATCGTCCTTTTCATACACTCTCCCACGGGGAACAAACTAAGATATTGCTTGCTACTTTATTTCTTAAAGAAAATAGTTTCTTATTAATTGATGAACCAACAAACCACCTGGATATGCATGCCAGAAAAATTGTCAGTGACTATCTCCGAACGAAACGCGGCTATATTTTGCTATCTCATGATAGAGCATTTCTTGATAATTGCATTGACCACATTCTTTCTATTAATAAAGCCAATATCGAAATTCAAAAAGGCAATTTTTCGTCATGGTGGGAAAATAAACAAAGACAAGACCAATTTGAACTAGCCGAAAACGAAAAATTGAAAAAAGAAATTGCGCACTTGTCAGCTGCCGCCAAACGTACATCGACTTGGTCGGACAAAGTGGAAAAAACAAAAAAGGGGACTAAAAACTCCGGGATTAAGCCAGATAAGGGTTTTATCGGTCATAAATCTGCCAAGATGATGAAACGTTCCAAAACAATAGAAGCAAGACAGCAAGCGGCTATGGCCAGCAAGTCTAAGCTGCTTAAAAATATTGAAAGCTCTGAACGGTTAAAACTTTCTCAGCTTGCATTTCATACAGATCGCCTTGTGGAGCTTACAGATATAGCGATATGTTATAGTGAAAAGCCTGCCTGTGAGGGAGTAAGTTTTACTATTGAGCAGGGTGACAGAATCGCGCTTTGCGGTAATAATGGATCAGGCAAGTCGAGTGTTATTAAACTGATTTGCGGTGAACCCCTTTCATATACAGGTAGTTTCAAAAAGGCAAGCCAGCTGAAAATATCCTATGTTCCGCAGGATACCTCTTTTCTTCAGGGCAGTTTAACCGATTATGCTGCAGCGAATCAGATTGATGAAAGTCTGTTTAAGGCGATTTTAAGAAAACTTGATTTTGCAAGGGTTCAATTTGAAAAAGATATGGCTGATTTTAGTGCTGGACAAAAGAAAAAAGTACTGCTTGCCAAAAGTCTCTGTGAGAAAGCGCATTTGTATATCTGGGACGAACCGCTTAATTTTATCGATGTGATTTCGCGTATGCAAATAGAAGAGTTGCTGCTTTCATACTCTCCCACGATTTTGTTTGTAGAGCATGATCGTGAGTTTTGCAACAATATTGCAACCAAAGTTGTTACACTGTAGGGTGCATACAACTTACAGCGGAAAATAGCTCTAATCCTTGTTTCTTCAAGGAATAGGGCCTTGCTTTTTATCTTATGAGAATGCCGCTTGTTTGGACAGTTTTTGAATGAGATGCCAATGGGTTTCAGAAACCGGCATGACCGATAAGCGGGATTGACGAACAAGTTCCCAATCGGCAAAGTCAGGTATAGATTTAATCTCATGCAGGGTAACCGGACGTTGTAAGCGGTAATGCGGGATGACATCAATCGTGAAAAACCGTGGATCAGAAGCCGTGGGATCAGGGTAGGGTTCAGAGACTGCTTCGGCTACACCGACAATGGCTTTCTCCTTGCCAGAATGATAGATATAAATGAGGTCACCAGGCTTCATGCTTTTTATATGTTTGGCAGCCGTGTAATTCCGAACCCCATCCCACATATCTTTTTTTAAGCGCTCCAGATCATCGTAACTAAAAGTGGTAGGTTCTGTTTTGGCCAGCCAAAAGGACATAGGTTGTACCTCCTGTTGTTTGATTAGTCTTATTATATAGTCAGTTGCACAAAAATATCAAAGTTTGTCTAGTGTAATGTCCCGAGACGGGGACGGAGAAATCGTTATTATTTTACAATCATATAATTCAGTAATTTTGAGAGGAATTACTGCTCTTCAAGGAGAAGTGATAATAAAAGTTGACAAAAAAAATTTCTTCTTTGGGAGGTTGAATATGGAGCGAAAGGTTTGGCGGCGGTTTGCTTGTTTGCTTATTATGATGATAGCAATCTGCAGCTTAACGGGGTGTAGTTCTTTCCTGAATACGAACAGGTACATCAACTTTAATGATGTAGAAATGCCGCCGGCCATAGATACCGATAACGCCGATTCTCAGGCTTTGCGGGTGGCGATTTCCTCTGTGTTATTACCGCAGGAGACGGTATTGCATTATCGCAATATTGCTGAGTATCTTGGCAAGCAGGTAGACAGGCCAGTTATTCTGATTCAACGTAAAAGTTATGCCGAAATTGCCCTGCTGCTTTTAAATGGTGGAGCAGATATCGCCTTCTTCTCTGCTGGGGAATACGCAAACTATAGCGGTTTTGACGAGATTGAGATGTTGGCTGCATTACAACGGATGGGTCGGCCGTATTATCAGGGATATCTTCTGGTATCCAAAGATAGCCAAATCAATGATATAACTGATCTTAAAGGTAAGACTGTTGCTTTTACAGATCCGCTTAGTTATTCCGGCTATACCTTTCTAGTGCAAATGCTTCGGCAAATGAACCAGACTCCAGAAACCTTTTTTGGACGCTACATTTATACGTACAATCATGATAAATCTTTC
>NZ_JBYKYF010000027.1:0-2178 GCF_057736855.1 Sporomusa sp. | reverse complement strand
AATAAGGTGGTAGATGCTGCGCCTGTCACCAGCGTAGTATATGATCGGGCGAAACAAAAACAGCCGGAAATGGCGGATGCGGTCAAGATTATTGCTGTTTCGCCGTATGCGGGGATTGGTCCTGTAGTAGCTGGTAAAAGTGTAAGTAAGGGCCAGCGGGAAGTCTTGCGACACGCTCTGCTTACCATGCATGAAAATCCAGATATGCTGCCAGCTCTGCAAGGATTATCCATTGACCGGTTTGTACCGCCGCAGCCAGAGTTATATGAACCCATTCGGCAGATGCTTAGAGAGAAGCGAGAACAATTATGATGATGTCAAAGATGTCGATTTATTATCGGATATTAGCGTTGGCGCTGTCCATCATCGCCTTGCTTAGTTTAGCTATCGGTTTAATTATGTGGAATTCATTAGATGATATTGTTTCGCGCCAGCTACAAAAACGCGGTGGTGAGATTGCAACCCATGTCGCATTGGCTGCCAGCAACTATATATTAATGGAAGACTTGTACAATCTGTATGAGTTGGTGGCTCAGACCGCCGCAAGTAGCGAAGATGTGCGCTATATTTTAATTGTAAATAATAAAAAGCGCTTGTTGGCGCATACTTTCCACAATGGCATACCCAAGGGGATATTGGATGATATGTCTGAGCTTGCTCAGCGAGACATATCGGTATTTAACTCGAATGAAGGAATTATTCATGATATTGTCGTTCCGATTGAAAATGGTGCGGTTGGCTATGTTCGGGTGGGTATGACTGAGGAGCATGTGCGAAACTCAATCAATCAGCATCTAAGAGATGTATTGTTGACTATCCTCGGCATTTGCGCCTTGGCGGTATTTTTATCAAGCCGAATATCAACGGTAATTACTAAGCCCATTCGCGATTTAGCAGAAGTTGCCGAATCAATCACTCGAGGAAATCTGGAGATCCGTGCCAATATCCGTGATAACGGCGAGGTGGGGAAGTTAGCTGCGGCGTTTAACGAAATGGCTGCCAGCCTGATTAAGGCAAGTGCTGATAAGGAAGTGCTGCTGAGTGAACTGCGGGTTAAGGAACAGATCCGTAATACCTTAATTACGAAACTGATGACTGCTCAGGAAGATGAGCGCAAGCGGATTTCGCGTGAACTGCATGATGAAACTAGTCAGGCGCTAACTTCGCTGATGCTGACCATGCGAGTGTTGGCAGAAGATGCACCCAATCAAGAACAAAGAGATGCTTTGCTGTTAGGACGTGATGTAGCTGCCAATATTTTGCGAGAGGTACGTGAACTGGCCATTGAGTTAAGACCGCCAGCTTTAGATGATCTCGGTTTAGTTGCTGCTATAGAACGGTATATTGATAAATTTGCCATCAGGCACGAGTTACACATTGATTTATTTACCGAAGGTCAGCAAGTTCTTGTAGATAGCCAAATTGCTGTGGCCCTTTACCGGATTGTCCAGGAGAGCTTAAATAATGTAGTTAAACATTCCGGTGCAACCCATGTGGCAATAAATATCGATTTTCAGCCAGATCAGATTATGGTCAGGATCGCTGATAATGGCAAGGGCATTTCTGAGGCAGATTTAATTCGTGCTCAGCGAGAAAATCGGCTTGGAATATATGGAATGCGTGAACGGGTAGAATTGCTCCAGGGCAGGTTCGACATTAGAAAAGCCCCCCAAGGTGGTACTGAAATCTTTATTGCAATTCCACAATATGATCAAGGAAAGGTGATTCATAGTGAAACCAAAGATTAAGGTGCTATTGGCGGATGATCATAAACTAATTCGTGCTGGACTGAAACTATTGTTACAGCGGCAACCGGAGATGCAAGTGGTTGGCGAGGCAGCAGATGGCGAGCAGACCATTCAACTATTTGAGCAGCTTCAACCGGATATTTTGCTGCTTGATTTATCAATGCCTAAAATGAACGGGATTGAATGCATCAAGGAGATTAAAAGCCGCCATCCTGAAGCTAAGGTAATTGCCTTGACCATGCATGAAGATGAAAATTATATAAAACGGGCCATGCAGGCGGGAGCCTCTGCTTATGTGCATAAGAGTGCAGCAGATGTTGATTTGTTTAAAGCCATTGAGGCTGTGCAAGCAGGGGGGATTTATCTAAGTCACCAAGATTCCAAGCTATTGTTGCAGGTTTTATTAAACCGAGAACAGGAAACCATTGAC
>NZ_JBYKYF010000373.1:0-2545 GCF_057736855.1 Sporomusa sp. | reverse complement strand
CCGGTTTTTGGTTAAACCAAAATTATGGCAGACAGCCACTACATCGCTGTCACCATCATCGGCAATGGCAATCAGCAGATGCTCGACACTAATATATTCGTCTTTCATGGCTTTCGCTTGTTTTTCAGCCAAGGCCAATACCCGAATCATGGCGGTATTCATTCTCAATCCGCTGTCTTGGCCGCGAACCGAGGGCAGTGCTTTAATTAACTGCTCCAATTTAGCGGTTAGCATGCGGACATCAATCTGTAATTGGGACAAAAGATAGGCCATAATGCCTTCTGCATCTTTAACTAATGCCAGTGCCAAATGCTTGGTTGTTAGCTCCTGATGGTAATGTAAGGCTGCCAGTTGTTGCGCCTCCTGTAAGGCAGCAGACGCTTTCTGGGTATATTTCTCACTGTTCATATGTCTAACCTCCTCAAATAGTAGATATGGGGTTTCTTACGTCATTGGTAAATATAACAATATCTACAATTAAAGACTAACAGAAACGTGTTATTAATTGGAGTTGGATAAACAGCAATACAGAATGATTTTTGCGGATAAAACGCGGATTTGCTGAAAAATAATAGCCAGACGTAGCGTGTCTAACTTTTACTGACTTTTTGACTTTAATTGACTTTGAAGGTTTCCAAGGGATTGGCGGCTTAGTAGTTTGTAAATCTTTTGAACATTTCTTAACAAAGAGCATATATTTCCAAAAAAATTACTTAAAAAAAGACCTGCATTTCTATTGTATTATTGTATAATGGAGGGGAGAAAAAAATACTGCCTTATTCATGCTACAAGATATTACAGGAAGATGGTGCAAAATTTTTGGGTAACGGAGTTGATTTTGGCGTCAGTGCAATTGTTTCGACTCTCCTTTTAATTAATTTTTATTTTGTAATAAAAGTACATCAATCTAGGCGAAAAGAAGCGCTGTTATTGCAGCAAAATGAGGAACTTAGGTCAATTCAGGTAAGGTTGGCTACCCAAGTACAAGAGCTAACGCAGCAGTTGAATGAAATATATGTGAACGAGGAAAAAGCCCTGCAACAGGAAGATTTGTACCGTCTGGTGGCTGAAGGCTCGAATGATGCCTTATGGATATGGGATATGGTTACTGATACCCAGATTGTGTCTGACCGTGGGCGGGAGATGCTAGGATTTTCTGAACAAATAATCAACTCTAAGGAAAAATGGAAGAAACTTATTCATCAGGAGGATTTGCCGCATATGCTGGCCAAATTAGAGGAGCATTTGAGCGGTAGTAACCCTTTTTATGAGGTTGAGTATAGGATTGCTGTACCTGAAGGTGGTTATCGCTGGGTGTTATCCAGAGGCAAGGCTCAGTTTGACAGCCAGGGACGGCCAATACGAATGGCTGGTTCTTATACTGATATTACTGAACGTAAGTTCAAAGAAGAAAAAATTAGTCATATGGCCTATTATGATGCACTTACCGGTCTGGCTAACCGAGAAATGCTGACAGAAACCATTAATCAGGCATTAGCTAAGTCCCGAGAAGATGGGTCACAGGGAGCGGTATTATTTATTGACATTGACAATTTCAAACAGATTAACGATACATACGGTCACTCCTGGGGCGATAAACTGCTTGTCACTATTAGCAGCATGCTGAATGCCTTGATATATGACAAAGGCATGGTGGCCAGGTGGGGCGGAGACGAGATTATCATTTTTTTACCTAATATGGATAGTGACAAGGATTTTGCTGTCTATGCTGATACCATAATGGAACTGCTGGAGCAGCCTATTGTGGTACATGAGCATGTTTTTTATATTACAGTCAGTGCTGGTGTTGCACTTTATCCTGTGCATGGCGATACGATTGACGAACTTCTACGCAATGCTGACACCGCGATGTATTTAGCTAAAAATTCTGGTAAACGTACTTATATGATGTTTAATAAAACCATGCGTGAAGCTGTAGTAGAAAAAACGCAGATGGAAGTCAGACTGCGTCGAACGCTGGAGCAGCAGGAACTTAGACTGCTTTATCAACCCCAGTGTAATTTAAAAACCGGTCAGGTAAAAGGATTTGAAGCCTTGCTTCGCTGGGAAAGTCCAGTTTATGGCTTGGTGTCGCCGCTAAAGTTTATTCCGTTGGCAGAAGAAACTGGTCTTATTGTGGAGATGGGAACTTGGGTATTGGAACAGACCTGCGCTTTTAGCCGGCAACTGTATGACCAAGGTTACGGATGGTTGTATACGGCAGTAAATATTTCAGTTGTTCAACTCATGCAGGAGGACTTTGTTGAAACCGTGACAGCCGTACTGGCTAAAACCGGTTTACCGCCCAAATATCTGGAATTGGAAATTACCGAAAGCGTATTAATGGAACAATTCGAGGAGAATGTTCGAAAACTGGAGGCCCTTAGAATATTAGGAGTGCGGGTTGCTCTTGACGACTTTGGAAGTGGTTATTCGTCCCTGACGTATCTAAAAAAATTGCCAATAACGGCTTTGAAGATGGATAAGGCTTTTGTTGACGATATTGCGGTTGGCGGTATTGATGCTGCCATTACCGGCAGTATTA
>NZ_JBYKYF010000372.1:0-2568 GCF_057736855.1 Sporomusa sp. | reverse complement strand
GAATCAGGTTAAGAAGTGCAAAAGGAGGGGTGTATGTAGAAAGGATAGGGGAGGAAATTAGAATTTTATTTTTGGATGGAGAGGGAATGGATATAGATAGAAATTTGGAGAAGAAGATAGAGAATAAATTAAAAATTCACGACATATCAAGAAGAAAAATAGAAGACATAAAGCCAATAAAAGAGGTGGATGTAGAGGGAGATTATAAGGATTATCTTGTCAAAAATAGAGCAGATTCTTTCAAGATAAAGGTTAAGCCTCATGATGAATGGACTAAAAAAGTGCTTCTGCAGATAAAAGGAGAGCAAATTTTAGATGACCAAAACTATCACTTGAAAGTGAAATTGAAAAAGAATGGGGAAGAGATAGAACTTTATGACGAAAAAGATAGGAAATTTGATGAAGATGAAGTGAATTATCTAAAGATGTTGATTGCCAGGGAAAAAGGTCTAAAGAAAGTTGTACTGCCTTTTAACAGTTCCAAGTATTTGGCAGAGTTTGCAGAAGAACTTGCAGTAGAGACAGTTGTAGGAAAGATTTCACCAAGGGACCTTATGAGGTCGATGACTAATTTAGAAGAGGGAAGGCAGGTGTATTTTGACCTTTCTTTTGACGGGATAAACTTTTTGTTAGAAGTGATTGAATACGTAAGGTTAAAGAATAAAAGCCTTTCGGAGATAAAAGATAGTTTTCCTCTTAGGTATAAAACAGTCAAGAGAATAAGATGTGATTGGAAGGATAAGGGGAGAATAATAAGAGAACTGTTTGAAACCCGTAAAAATAATGTTACATTTTTGGATGGGCTAAGGTTTGAAGAGGATGAAGGATGGGTTCTAGTGGTTCCCGATAGCGAACTTCCTTTTTGCAATGTGTATGTGGAGGCATTGACACCGGAGAAAGCTGAAAGGCTTTTTACAATTTATAAAAAAAAGATACAGGATATTTTATTGAAAAATGATGGAAAGTAATGTAAAGTGATAAATTAAAATGGTACAATAATTAGTAAATAAATTAACAAAAATGTCTGGAAGACATGGCAAGAGGAGCTCTTACTACTTTTAGCATTGCAAATGACGTGGCAAAATATTTTGCCATTCTCCCTGCCATTATTTCTGAAACTTTGCCGGCAATAAAAGTTTTAGACGTGATGAAACTTTCATCTCCAACAAATGCTATACTGTCAGCCTTGATATATAATGCGATTATAATACCTATACTCATTCCTATAGCTATGAGAGGAGTAAAGTATAGACCCATGAGCGCCAATGCCTTGCTTATGAGGAACTTGCTCATTTATGGATTAGGTGGTTTGATTGCTCCATTTGTGGGATTTTAATATGGGCGAAGAGATTAAAAGGACGATAAAATTTACACTGGTTTTTATGGTTTTGCTGGGATTGGTGTATCCTTTTGTAATGACTGGGATTGCAAATTTATTATTTCCTTATCAGGCAAAAGGTAGTATAATTAAAGTAGATGGTAAACCTGTTGGTTCAGAGCTTATAGGGCAGAAGTTTACTGACCCTCACTGGTTCATGGGAAGGCCTTCTGCTGTGGACTACGATGTTACTTCCTCGGGTGATCTGCTGAGGAAAATGCCATTACTCAGATTGTGGTAGGACAGTCTGTAAGAAGAAGGATAGAGGAAATAATAAGAGGCTCAATTGTGAGAAGGATAATGAAGGGGACCAAATTTATAGATGTGCTTGTAGTTGCTGATCCGAGGGGTTAATCCCCCTTTTTTTATAAAGTTTTAAGAAGGGTTGCGATATGAAAAAAGAGGAGAAAAAGGGGTATATATCCGCTACTGAAGTAAATCAGTTTCTTTACTGTCCTTATCAGTGGTATTACATAAAAAAGTACGGACTCGAATATATCAACAATTTGAGAGAGCCTTCAGAGAGGGAAGAGCAGTTTGTAAATTTTAAGAGGGGAATAGACTATCATGAAAAGTACTATAAAGACATCGTAAAACTTAGATACAAAAGGTATGCTATCGCTTTTGGAATTGTATTTTTGATTTTACTGATTTTATTTGTGATGAGGTATGTGAGATGATTCTAAATATAGTTTTTCTCCTTATTGTGCTTTATCTTTTGATTTATTCGATAATTGAACAAAGGCCTTTTTACAGAAGGATGAGAAGGAGTATAGGCTTTAGGGGAGGCAAATTGATATACGTAGATAAGCCGCAGCAAGTCAAAGGAAAAGGGGTAGTTTACGGGAAGCTGCTAAAGTCAGAGAAATATGGTTTGACCGGAAAACCTGATTACATCTATCAGGTTGGAGACGAGCTTGTCCCAATAGAGCTAAAAAGCAGTGATGCAGAAGATTCGCCCTATTTTAAAGATGTGATGCAGCTTGTAGCATATTTTGTGATAATAGAAGAGGAGTATCAAAAGAGAGTAAAAAGAGGACGGATAGTTTATAGAAATGCCATGTTTGAAGTTTATAACAGGAAATATTTAAGAAAAGAACTTTTAAAAATTTTAGAACAAATGAGGAAGATGGAAAAAGGGGTGTACATGCCTTCTGTGACTCCTTCTTTTTCTCTTTGCCGCTTCTGCC
>NZ_JBYKYF010000371.1:0-2569 GCF_057736855.1 Sporomusa sp. | reverse complement strand
GCACGCGTTAGCGTGAATGCTTCGATCCAGGGAATTATACTTTATGGACAATTAAATAGTGCGGCGGTTTTCAAAAAGCATTGCTAAATGATTTAATACCATATTCCAGTCATGATAACGCTGGGTCCATTTTTTATGATATTATTCGCTACTAGATAGAGCATTTCGCGCTAAGGGACGTATTGTTTATTTCACTTCAGGTGGTCTTTTTTACTAGGTGGGTTTTCTTTGACGCTTACTTATATTTCCATGCATCCACTCTGCCCCTGAATTTTTTTATTATCAACATCTAGGCCAAATGTTACTCTGGCCACAAATTTTTCGCTGTGATCTAGTCGGTCAGACTAGATCATTTTTGCCAGGGATACTGTGTATACGGATATAAAAAGAAAACATTATGTTGTGTACATATCTTTTCTCCCTGCCACAGCCACTTAGGTACCACAACAGAGTGAATTGGTAGCGTTAAGTGCTTAGACACAGCCTCTACTAAAGCAATACCTTGTTGAATATGCTGATACGTCGTATCACTACCTAAATTGGTATTGCTGATAAGACTAGATATCTTAAGACCACATGCATTTTCAATCTGCCGATATACTTCCAGTACACCTTCAACCGTACTGGTAAATGGACGTAGAACGTTTACCACAAGCATGGCCTGGTACGGAATATCAACAATTTTTTCGAAGAATTGTCCCAACACGATGGCGGAGTCTCTCCCGCCAACATCCATTACCACTTTATAATCATTTTGGCCAAGCATCTTATTTAGATTATGAGGAAGCACTGGCAGTTCTGCGTTTGTCAGCCTTTGATCTGCAGCTATAACCTCTACGCCTTGCTGCTCCAATAAATTTCTATGCTCACGACTATGGAAATAAGGCTTTACAATGTCCATATCAATAAGTGCAGTATTATAACCCAGCTTCTTCAATTGCAAAGCATAATTTATAGCAAGCTCAGTTTTCCCGCTTCCATACTCTCCAAGAAATATAGTTAATTTAGAACTACTATTTACAAACACACTTTTCTCAGTGTTAACTTCCATTTATTTCACCCCGCCTCTAACTAAATTTAGGCAGGGAAACAGCCCGTAATCATGTCTCCCTGCCTAAACCAAACCATATCCAAAAACCATATCATAACAGCTCGCAAAGATTGCAATATTTAATTTTTAGAGTTTTTAATATCATGTACAAACTGTACGCCGCGCATAACGGCTTGCATGTTAGGCTCAACTACTTCCGGTTTTTTAACAAAATTTTTAGCAAGTGTCTTTCTAACTTCCTCAAGATGAACCATATCAGTCGCACCGATCAATGCTCCTAACGCAACCATATTAGCATACCGTGCATTGCCGACTTCCAAAGCAAGGTCGTTGAGAGGAACATAGTAAGCAGTTATATCATCCCGTGTAACAGAAATATCGCTGAGTGATTTATTGATTATTACCACTCCGCCAGGTTCAACTGCTGGCTCAAATTTTTCAAGCGAAGGCTGATTCATTGCAACCAAAACGGTTGGTTTGGATACAACCGGCGAAGCAACTGCGTTGTCCGAAACAATCACTGAACATGAAGCTGTACCGCCGCGCATTTCTGGTCCATAGGCAGGCATCCAGGATACCTGTTTTCCAGCCAACATCCCTGCATAAGTTACCAATCGTCCAATAAGTAATACTCCTTGTCCACCGAATCCTGCACAAATTATTTCATGTGTCATTATTGTTTTCCCTCCGAATTCTTAAAAACTCCTAGGGGGAAGTATGGCATCATGTTTTCTTCAACAAACTTATTGGCTTTGACCGGACTCATCCCCCAGTTCGTCGGACAAGTAGACAACACTTCTACAAATGTGAAGCCTTCACCACGGAGTTGTTTTGTAAATGCTTCTTTAATAGCCGCTTTGGCTTTGTTAACATTTGCCGGAGTGTTTACAGCAACTCGCGCGATATACCTAGGCGCTTCCAATGTAGCTAACATTTCCGATATCCTTATCGGCATACCCGCTAACTCTGGTTTCCGCCCATAAGGTGAAGTTGCTGTAACTTGGCCTTCAAGCGTCGTAGGAGCCATCTGTCCGCCTGTCATTCCATAAATCGCATTATTGATAAATATTGCGGTAAAATTTTCGCCACGCATAGCGGCATGCACAATTTCTGCACAGCCAATAGCAGCCAGGTCACCATCACCCTGATAGGTGAATACCACCGCATCAGGTTTCACCCGTTTAACAGCAGTAGCCACGGCTGGTGCCCGCCCGTGAGCGGCTTGAATCGCGTCAAAATTAAAATAGTTATGAGCAAGAACCGAGCACCCTACGGGATCAACCAATATGGTCTTTTCAATAACATTCAGTTCCTCAATTACTTCAGCAATCAGCCTGTGAATAATGCCGTGATGACAGCCAGGACAATAGTGAGTTGGTGTATCTTTTAACCCTTGAGTAATGGCAAATAGTTTTTCTTCCATCCTACTCTCCTCCTTCAGCAACGATTTTCAGTATTTCTTGATATAGTTCATCGGTTGTAGGCATGTTGCCGCCTGTCCGACCGTAGAAATGTACG
>NZ_JBYKYF010000026.1:3987-18140 GCF_057736855.1 Sporomusa sp. | reverse complement strand
CAACAATTGGCGTAATATGTAAGCAGGATTTTTGCAGCAGACAGGGAATTAATATTATTTCATAACTTATCATACTTTTTAAGTAAGGAGAATTTATTATGAAAAAAACCATGCTTGCAGCGGCTCTTTTATTATTGACTGCAGTTCCTGTCTATGCAGCACCTTCCATGAACGGTTCAACAGGCTTAATCAACACTCCAACTGCTGATGTTCTGCAAGCAGGACAATTTTCTCTGGGGTATCATCAGTTAGAAGAAGGTACTGTTGGCAGTTTTACCCTTAGTCTTGCCAAGAACCTGGAACTGGGTGTAGCCGGATTTCGTTATGACAGTGATGTAAACAGAGATAACGAAACCCTGTTTAATCTCAAATATGCGCTGTTGCCTGAAACTGTTTTGACTCCAGGTCTGGCTATTGGTGTTGAAGACATTGCTGATGATGATAAACGAACTCATTATGTTGCGGCCAGTAAAGCGTTGCCGCTAGGCTTCCGTATCCATGCCGGTGTTGGTGATGGCCGCTATGACGGTGTATTTGCCGCTCTGGAAAAAACCATTAACCCAGTCAGTGTGCTTACAGGCAACAACGTGTTTCCGGCAACAACCCTGATTGCCGAATGGGATGGTGATCACATGAACTATGGTGCACGGATGGCTATTCTTCCAGGACTCAAACTTGACGCTGGCTGGCGCCACAGCGAAACCTATTTTGGTGTAAGTTTCACCTATTAGGAGTAGTGGGATGCAATATTATTTCGTAAAATGTATCAGTCATTTAGTGTGTCTATTACCAGCCAGTATCAGACGTTGCCGTGGCGTTTGGATCGGGCGGCTGTGCTGGCCGCTGGTTCCGGCCAAACGGCGTAAGATGGCAATAACCAATATCATGCGCAGCCTACATGTTGATGAGCAGCAGGCGTACTTGCTGGCCAAGGCAAGTGTTGTGCGCTTTGGTCCCATGTTTATGGAAGTGCTCTATATGCCGCGGCTTACTCCGGAGAATATTGGGAGCTATGTTACATTGGTAGGCCGAGAGCACCTGGAAGCTGCACTGCAATTAGGACGTGGGGCGGTACTGGCTACCGCCCATTCAGGCAACTGGGAACTGTTAGGCGCTGCTTTGGCTATGCATGGGTTTCCCTTGGTGGCTGTGGTACAGCGTCAGACCAACGAAGCGATGAATAAATTTATTAATGAGTATCGGCGAAAAGCCGGTATGCATGTAACCTATAAAACAGGAGTCCGGGAAATGGTTAAGCTGCTTGGCAGCGGCAAAATTATCGGTCTCTTAATGGACCAAGATAATCGCAGACATGGCGTATTTGTTGAGTTTTTTTCCCGGCTGGCTTCGACTCCGCAGGGAGCAGCCGCGTTAGGTCGTTTACATGATGCGCCAATAGTACCGGCGTTTATTACCTCGAATCCGGACGGCACGCATACGGCCATTAATCATCCAGCGGTGATGGTGGAAAAAACAGCTGACCGTGATCATGATATTTTTACGACAACACAAAAGCTGACCAAAATTATTGAAAATCATATCCGGCAGCACCCGGAGGAATGGTTTTGGCTACATAACCGGTGGAAGACACCGCCGCCTGCAGGGACAAGCACAAGAGGCTAGTCCTCTTTTTTTGTATATTATTAGTATATAAAAATAATGGATAATTTGATATACTTATGGACAGTAAAATGATATACGTGCTATAATGTAGTCCGGGAGTGACGTGACTGAATGTATGCTGACACCAGGTATAAAAAGCCTTAATTTTTTAAAAAGTATTTTTAAAGACTCTATTCAGCGTGATATCTTGATACTGATTGTTATCAGCGTACTCATCGGCTCTGTGTTGGCCAGTTCAGTCTCCGTGGCTGCCAACACATACTTTTCTAAAACCCTGGCCAGCCTTGTGGGTGACTATGGTGAATACGACATATTACTGCAAATTAGAGAAGAAAACCGTGAAGATGCGGCTGTTCACCTTGCCAAGATAGTAAATGAAGTATTTCCCGGCGGCAAAATGAAAGAAGGTCCAACCATTACCGGTAAGACACCTTTCTTTATTGCTTTGCCTGACCAGTTTAAAACCAAAACTGTATATGAAGGGCTGTCGAAAACCTTTGGTGGCATCCCAGGCGGTGCGAGTGTCGGAATCATGACCGAGCCGCGCCTGACGGTGCGTGGTGTACCGGAGGGGGCGAAAGATCTGCTGCTAGATAAAATTTCACAAATGGATGGAGTACGTTTTACCTATCGTGACGGCTCCTCTGTCGGGGTTATCTTAACTTCGCTTGAAAAATCTTCGGCGGTTAACACCGCCATAAAGTCGCTATTGGCGGATTATCAGGTCGTTGAAATTAGTTTTCCGGTAGGCAGTGAACCGGCTAACCCGGTGCGGTTAGGGGAGAACATTGCCGAAGCTATACAGCAAGAGCTGCAATTGGCGTATGCCGAGAACGTATCGGTTGATGGCAAGAATGACGATATGGCATACATGGTGAGCACCATGCTGGAATTAAAACGTTTCTTGCAGGCCTATGCATCGCAAATTACCATTACCCCAGATGCCGGTATTACACTGGATAAAGGGGATATGGTTGTCTTTCAGGGTGCTGCTGTCCAAATGCCACAGGTCGGCAGTGCGATAGCCAAGGGGAATGTGGTAGTAGAGGTTACGGCAGTCGGTGCTAATGGTACACTGGAAGGCCGTATTACCGAAGGGGACGCTTCCTGGCTAGTTAATTCCAGTCTCCAAGGTTTCAAGGTGGAAAACAATGCTGTAAGTGCGAAACCGGCAACTGCCACCTATAAGAATCCGCGTCAGGAGCTAAGTAATGCTCTGGGGGAGACCGGCAAACTTGTTGGACAAATTCCAGGATTTGCGCAAGATGCCAAGCAATTGAGTACAGTTGCTCTAGGCACGCTTGAGCACTATGACCGTGGTATTCACGCGTTTGAACAAACCTTAACCGACCTGCAGGCGGCAGGCGGTACAATCCAGGCTGCTACCGGCGCACTTGCCGGTATTGATACCAGCAATATCCGCAGCCAACTTGACAGTTCAGCCAATACACTTGGTGGTTTGGTCAATACGTTGCAGGTCATCCGATTGGTGAATGGGGATGTGGATACCGCCATTAACAATGTCAGTGGCGCACGGCAACATCTGATTACGCTCAGAACGAACCTGGCCCAGCTTGACAGTGTGGCAGACAATGCCCGTCGTACCAAATCCGTTATCGACAATATTGCGATGAATGGACAAAACAACCTTAATATATTGAAAAACTTTGATGTTAACGGGACCAGAAGCAGTCTTGCCAGCGCCAATACCCATTTGGAGGAGTTACAAACGCTAAATGTGCCGTTGATTGTCGGCCAAATTGAATATCTGGCAAATGCGGTTCCTAACTTAAAAGACGAGGAAATCAGCCATTCCATTACCCTGTTAGATAACTTCATTGCTGGACAAGTCATTCCCAGTGCGCGTATTCAGATTTTGACAACCAATCATATGGATATAAATGCCGTAGCACCTATTGTTTACAGCCAAGTAGGCCATAATAACGTCTCGCTGTATTCGACTGCCTTAGGGGTCATTGAACCAGATCCGCGCGGCGAGTTATACCAGGTGCTTACTGAAGTCAAAAGTATTCTGGCCGGGATGACCGCCATTATTGTCACCATTCTATTCCTGGGGCTTGATCATACTGCTGTTATGACGGTTATCTACCACAAGCGGCGCAGCCAGCAAGTGACTGTTACCGGCTGGCGTCGGGCAATGGCACGGCTGACAGGGTTCTTTACCGCACCTGAACGCTGTTACGGTATGGGGGTAGGGGCGGTGATGCTGACTGCCATCTTCCAGCTGTCAGGCGGGGGGATTCCCTACCTGCCATGGGTGGGAGTACCACTCTTGGGAGCTATACTTGGTCTCATCGTAGCCTGCTATACCGAAAATATCAGTCCGATTGCTGATGAGGAAGTACTGGCTGGTGAAGCTTTAGGCTTGTCAGTAGACGAAATTATGCGCGAAATCGTGATTCCAGGCGGTCGTCCGGGGCTGATGCAAACCCTTAACCAACGCAAAATGCAATTTAAGTAACTGTATACGTAGAAGGGCGGTGAGCTGGTGCTCAACATCCGAAATTTAACCAAAACCTTCGGCAGCCTTGTTGCCGTTAACAACCTGAATCTTACGGTGGAAAAGGGAGAAACGGTTGTGATTATGGGGCCGTCAGGATGTGGGAAATCGACGACGATCAGAACCATTAACCGGCTGATTGAACCAGACACCGGTTCCATTCTGGTAGACGGCGTGGATATGATCCAGCTTGATCCTGCTGGGTTACGCAGCATGCGAAAACGTATTGGCTATGTTTTTCAGCAGTTTAATCTTATCAGCAGGCTTACTGCGGTTGAAAATGTGATGCTGGGGCTGGTTATGGGGGGACAGTCAAAAGAAGAAGCGTACGATAAGGCTGTTGCAGCCTTAACCAAGGTTGGCATGGAACGGTTCAAGGAGCATAAGCCTGGAACCATGTCCGGTGGCCAACAGCAGCGAGTGGGGATTGCCCGGGCGCTGGCCTTTGAACCTGAACTGATGCTATGGGATGAACCGACAGCTTCGCTGGATCCGATACTGGTCAGAGAAGTACTGATCGTTATGGAAGAGTTGGCTAAATATCGGGCAGCCACTATGCTGGTAGTTACGCATGAAATTGCTTTTGCCCTGCATGTTGCTGATCGCATTGTGCTCATGGAAAAAGGTACGATTGTTGAATCAGGTATACCCAGTCAGGTATTTGTAAATCCTGTTTCACAGGTGGGCCAGCAATATAAAGATCTGATTGCATATCAACTCCATACCAGTGCCCGTACACTCTCCGGAAAACGCAGCGCTTAACGCCTGATTCGATTCACAATCTCTACTTGCGTAATTTCCCAAATTCCTGTAAAATAAGTTGGTATTAGACAATTCAGGAGGAACCAAATGGAACGCCAAACTACAGTAGCGTCTCGTGTAATGTATACCGGTATTGGTCTGCACTCCGGGCGGGATGTAACCATAGCACTCAATCCAGCTCCCACAGATAGCGGCATTGTTTTTGTCCGCACCGATCTCGCGGGATGCCCACGAGTAGCCGCGAAAGCAGCCAATGTAACCAATACTATGCGGGCCACTACCTTAGAAAGCGGAGAGGCCAAAGTTTTCACCATCGAACATTTGTTGGCCGCTTTCTATGCAATGGGTATTGATAATTGTCTTGTTGAAATATCCTCGGTGGAGCCGCCAGTTGCTGACGGCAGTTCGCTGCCCTTTCTTACCCTGATTGAATCAGCAGGCATTGTTACTCAGGATAAACTGCGTCAGCCGCCAATTGTGATAAAAAAAGCTATCGCGGTACGTCATCCGGACAAATTTATTGCCATTTTGCCATATGACGGATTCCGTATTACCTTTACTTCTATTAATCCGCACCCGCTGTTGGGCGTTCAATTTGGAGACTATGAAATAACTCCTGAAGTGTTTGCCCGTGAGCTGGCACCAGCTCGTACCATCGGCTTTATGCATGAGGTAGAAGCCCTCAAAGCACAAGGCCTGGCTTTGGGCGGGAGTTTAGACAATGCTGTAGTATATGATGATGAAAAATGTTTAACGCCGCTCAGGTTTCCTGATGAACTGGTCCGGCATAAGATTTTAGACGTAATTGGTGATTTGGCACTAGCAGGCCGCATTCTTGGCCATGTTATTGCCGTGAAGTCAAGCCATGCGCTTAATACCGCGCTGGCGAAAGAGATCGTAAAGCAAGTAAGTGATTGATTTTGAGGAGGCGTTTTTCCGTGATTTTATCAGCAACCGAGATTCAGGCGGTTATTCCGCATCGTTACCCTATGCTGCTTGTTGATCGTATTATTGAACTGGAGCCAATGAAACGGGCGGTAGGCATAAAAAATGTAACTATTAACGAAGAGTTTTTTCTGGGACATTTCCCGGGAGAACCTGTCATGCCGGGAGTAATCCTGTTAGAAGCTATGGCCCAGGTTGGTGGGGTAGCTATGCTCTATCTAGAAGAAAATCGGGGAAAATTAGCCTACTTCGCAGGCATGGAGAAGGTTAAATTCAGAAAACCTGTAACTCCTGGTGACCAACTGCGAATGGAAGCAAATATTATCAAAGTTCGTGGCAATGTTGGTAAAGTCTGGGCGCAGGCTTTTGTTGACGGACAAGTCGTGGCTGAAGCGGAATTCTTGTTTGCGCTTACTTCACGAAAATAGGCAAAAAACAGATAAAACCACTGAAAACTACATGTTAATTGAGCAAAATGCCTGTTAATGGTTAAAAAAATGGGTATTTTGGCCAATTTCAGCATGTTGTTTCTCGACTGCCCAGTCGGAATATATAGATTAGACGGACCATGAGACCTGCTTGCAATTTCTAATTTAGTGGGGAGTTGATTATCGTATGAAACCGGAAGCGGTAGTAATACCATTACGTAAGATACATGAAACTGCAGTAGTGCATCCGAATGCCCGTATTGGCAAAGATGTTGAAATAGGAGCATATGCTGTTATTGGCGAAAATGTGCTCATTGGCGACGGGACGAAAATTGGTGCCCACGTAGTCATTGACGGCTGGACCAGTATTGGCAAAAACTGTGTTATTTTTCACGGTGCTTCTATTGGAACTGAGCCCCAGGATTTGAAATTCCGCGGGGAAAAAAGCTATGTATTTATTGGTGATAACACCAAAATTCGCGAATTTGTGACCATTAACCGGGCTACTGGTGAAGGCGAAGAAACACGGGTAGGTAGCAACTGTCTGCTTCAGGCATATACTCATGTGGCGCATAACTGTATTGTCGGCAATCATGTGATTATGTCGAACGCAGCAACCTTGGCCGGGCATGTAGTGGTAGAAGACCGGGTGGTTATTGGCGGCCTGACGGGTGTGCATCAATTCGTAAAAATAGGTCGTAACGCCATGGTTGGCGGTGCTTCGAAAGTGGTTCAGGATGTTCCGCCATTTGTCATCGTTGATGGTCATCCGGCTAAAGTGTGCGGCCTTAACAATGTTGGTTTGTCGCGTGCGGGTATGAGTGAGGCCGTTCGCCGCAATCTAAAGAAAGCCTATCGGATTCTTTATCGTTCTGGACTGACTTTGACGCAAGCGATCGCTGTCATGGAGCAGGAACTGGATTCTTGTGAAGAAGTTGAGCATATGATGCGTTTTCTCCGCAATGCCGAACGCGGCATTTGCCGTGGACGCAAGGATATGGACAATTAACGTATAGCAAAGACTTGCTTAGTAAAACCTACAAGATACCAAGATTTTATTCCATGCTTGATGTAGCTGTAAGGCTGCATCAAGCTACATAAGGTGGGACCGATATGAATACAATAGGACTTATTGCCGGTATTGGCCGGTTGCCAGTCGAATTTGCCCGTGCCGCTCGCGGCATGGGCTTTGCCGTGATTGCCATCGGTGTTGTACCAGGGATTGATGCGGAATTAAGCACCGTTGCTGACAAATGTTATACTGTTGGCTTAGGCCAATTGGACAAGCTGCTCGCACTACTGAAACAAGAAGCTGTTCAGCAGGTTACCATGCTGGGAAAGGTAACCAAAGAACACTTATTTAGCGGCGTGGCCAGACCGGATGCCCGTATGCAGCAGCTTCTCGCCGGACTCCATGATTTAAATGACGATACTATCATGCTGGCTCTGGTCCGGGAGTTAGCAGCAGAAGGTATCGGGGTTCTTGACCAAACCCAATTTATCAGACAACTGATGCCGTCAGCAGGCATACTGACCAAACAGCAGCCCACCGCAGAGCAACTGGCTGATATGGAGTTCGGTCTAGACATGGCTCGCAAAATAGGAGGCCTGGATATTGGGCAAACTGTAGTTGTTAAGAATAAAGCTGTGCTGGCTGTTGAAGCTATTGAAGGCACCGATGCCTGTATTCGGCGCGGCGGTCAGTTGGGGCGGGGTGGCGCGATAGTCGCCAAAGCCGCTAAACCCCAACAAGATTGTCGTTTTGATGTACCCTGCGTGGGTCCGGATACACTGGCAGCCATGATTGAATCTGGTGCAACCGCGTTGGTCATGGAAGCAGGTAAAACCTTATTGGTGGATAAAAACACCGTTATTGAACAGGCTAATAAGCACGGAATCTGTATTGTCGTGATGTAAGAAAAATGAGTTTCTGGAGGATACTATGATAATAATTCTCTCAGTCGGTGAAGCTTCTGGCGATTTACATGGCGCCAGTGTAGCCGCAGCTTTGAAACTTCTTGACCCCAATATTGAACTTTTTGGGATGGGCGGTAAGGCAATGCGGGACGCCGGTGTTACTGTGAATTATGACATAGCCGGTCTGGGGGTTATCGGTTTTGTAGAAGTTATTAAAAACTTAGGTAAATTATTTGCATTGCGGGATAACCTGGCGGCGCTTATGGATAAAGAGCGTCCTGATGTTTTGGTCATTATTGATTATCCTGATTTTAATATGCGTCTGGCGAAAATAGCCAAACAGAAAGGGATTCCGGTGGTGTCATATATTAGCCCTTCGGCTTGGGCCTGGCGGCGCGGTCGGGCTAAAGAGGTGGCTAATCTGGTAAACAAAGTGGCAGCTATTTTTCCGTTTGAAGCTGAGGTGTATCGTGACGCGGGGGCAGATGTAACCTTTGTGGGACATCCGCTGGTGGATATTGTAAAACCATCCATGCCTCGTGAAGAAGCGTTTCGGTATTTTCATGCTAATCCAGACAAGCCAGTCGTGCTGTTGATGCCAGGAAGCCGTCAGCAGGAAATCTGCAATTTGCTGCCAGTCATGCTGGAGGCTTGCCAACAGCTTACCGCCCAATTGCCTGAATGCCAATTTTTTTTACCAGTGGCTTCGACAATTTCCCGGGAAATGCTGCAAACTATGATTGCCGGGTATTCATTGAAGATTACACTCACAACTGACAAGACCTATGATGTAATGGGGATCGCTGATGTTGCCATTGCCGCCTCAGGCACTGCTACCCTGGAAACATCCCTCATGGGAGTACCTACTGTTATTATTTATAAAATGGCGGCACTTACCTATTTTCTCGGAAAACTTTTGGTTAAAATACCCAATATCGGGTTGCCAAACATTGTAGCTGGCCGGCGGATCGTGCCAGAACTGCTGCAGGATGAGGCCAATCCTGATGCGATTGCTGCTGAGACGCTAACACTGCTAACCGATACGACTGTGCGGAGCAAAGTATTAGCAGACTTAGCCGAAGTAAAGGATAAACTTGGCCAAACTGGTGCTGTGCACAGGGTAGCTCAAGTTATCTTAGAAGTTGCTCGGGCAAAGCGGTCCAAGTAGTCTGCTGAGATATTAGGGTGAGAGCGGCAGAAATACAGTCCATTTGGATTTGGTGGATAACTCAAATTCTATGAACAACGGAGGAACTGGTGGAGAGTCTGCTTCACCGGAACTGATGCCGCCTAAAAAGGCGGGAGTCTTGGCTCAGGGTATAAGATCAATCTATGAGGTTAACTACATGAAGCTTTACTTACGCTTATTACAATATATCAAACCATATCTGCCCCGGTTTTTTGCGGCCATTATCTGTATTTTGGTAGCAACGGCTACCAATCTGGTGCTTCCCTGGATTATCCAGGATGTCATTGACGATGTGCTTACTGCAAAAGACATGTATAAGCTTAATCTGATCGCTGGTGGCATTGTGGTCGTTTACTTAGTGCGCGGTTTTTTCTTCTATGGACAAAACTACTTGATGGCCTATATTGGCCAAAAAGTAGTTATTGATATCCGGGAAGCCTTATACCGTCATTTCCAGCGCCTATCACTGTCCTATTTTGAAAAACGCCAGACAGGCAGTATCATGAGCTATGTGACCAATGATGTAGCTGCTCTCCAAAATGCGCTGGTCGAGAGTGTCATCGAGCTGGTGACTGAGTCGGCGGTATTAATTGGTTCTATTGCCGCTATGTTTTATATTCATTGGAAACTGGCTTTGCTGACGTTTATTACCCTGCCGCTGGTGGCGCAGGCGATTAATATTTTTGGAAAACGTCTCAGAACCGCCAGCCGCGTAACGCAGGAGCGGGCGGCTGACATTACCTCAGTACTGCAGGAAACTATTTCAGCTATTCGAGTTATAAAATCTTTTGTCCGCGAAGAGTATGAGATTGGACGTTTTAACCGGGAAAACTATTCGAATTTCCGGGCACAAATGAAAGCGGCACAGCTTAGTGCCACATTGACCCCGATTATTGAGTTTTTAGGAGCCATCGGGGTTACCATTATTATTTGGTACGGCGGACGTGAGGTTATCAATGGCCACCTGTCGGCAGGTGAGCTCATTGCCTTTTTAATCTATGTTGTCAATATTACCAATCCGATCAAACGTCTAAGTCGGGTGTATTCTAATATTCAGCGAGCACTGGCGGCGGCACAGCGGGTCTTTGATGTTCTGGATACCGAACCGGAAATTAAGGATATGCCTGGCGCGATCGAGATGCCACGCATTAACGGTCGGTTAACCTTTGAGCATGTCAATTTTTCCTATAAACCGGGGGAAGTGGCGCTGGCTGATATATCGCTGACGATTGAACCTGGCCAAATGGTTGCCATTGTCGGCCCGAGCGGTGCCGGTAAAACCACCATTGCCAATCTCATTCCCCGGTTCTATGATCCACAGAGCGGCCGGATCACTATTGACGGCTATGATATTAAGACTGTCACCCTTACATCATTACGTGAGCAAATTGGTATTGTGCCACAGGAAACTATCCTGTTCAACGGCACAGTATATGAAAATATATTATACGGCGATCTCAAGGCTGACGAAGAAGCCATTATTGCTGCTGCTAAGGCCGCTAACGCTCACGAGTTTATTATGGCAATGCCTGATGGATATAACACCCAGATTGGCGAACGCGGCTCGAAACTGTCTGGTGGACAACGCCAGCGTATTGCTATTGCCAGGGCCATTCTCAAAGATCCTCGCATCCTGATTTTGGACGAAGCTACATCGGCGCTGGATACGGAAAGTGAGAAACTGGTACAAGAAGCCTTAGACAAACTCATGATGGGCCGCACTTCCTTGGTTATTGCTCATCGTCTGTCAACCGTACAGCGGGCCGATATTATTCTGGTCATGGACAAAGGACGCATTATTGAACGCGGTGTTCATGAGGAGCTTTTGGCTGCCGGAGGATTGTATAGTAAATTGTATCAAGTACAATTTGCCAATAAGTAAAATGGCTTTTCGCAAAACAGAACAACGGGCTTAGGTAGAGCCTACTTCACGGAACTGATCCGTCTGTAGCGGCGGGGTCTTGACTCAGCGTATCAAATAAAGAGGTATCGATATGTATCTTATCTATAACATTGTGGCAGTACTACTGATTTTATTGGCTTTGCCGGTATTTGTCATAAGAACCATTCGCGAAAAGGGCTTTGCTGAACGGTTGAAACAGAGTCTGTTCGGAATGTTACCTGAGGAAACGGTGGCTAAACTGGCTGATAGAAATGCCATTTGGCTGCATGCTGCCTCGGTCGGCGAAATTGTTGCGACAAGTCCGGTCGTTAAGGAGATTAAAAAGGAGCTTCCCGATAAGCCGATATTAGTATCGGTGGTTACGTCGTCCGGCTATGATATGGCCAAACGGATAATACCGGAAGCTGACGGTATTATCTACTTTCCTTTAGATCTTCCTTATCTCAGCCGTACGGTTATTTCCAAAATTCGTCCACAGGTTTTTTTACTTGTTGAAACCGAATTGTGGCCTAATTTTCTTAAAACCGCTAAAGCCATGAAGATACCTGTTCTAATGGTTAATGGGCGAATTAGTGAAAAGAGCCTGAGTCGCTACTCCTATTTCCGGGGCGTACTCAAGGATATGCTTGGTACGATTGTGAAATTTTGTATGCAGTCCTCCCTAGATGCTGAATACATTATTCGGCTTGGCGCAGATCCCAAGCGGGTAGTGGTTACTGGCAACACAAAATTTGATCAAAGTTATACCACGTTGACGGATGACGAAAAACGGTTGTTATATAAAACCTTGCATGTAAAAGAGTCAGGCTTAATTATTGTGGCAGGCAGTACCCATAGTGGTGAAGAAGAAATTTTGTTTACGGCCTTTCGTGAAATTAAAGCGGAATTTCCCAATACTCAGCTAGTGGTTGCCCCCCGTGATATTATGCGGGCCGACGAAATTATTGAATTAGCTGCGCGCTTTGACTTGCAAGCTGTGCGGCGTACCAAGTTAGAAGCCGATACAGGGGGAGTTTTCCCCGACATCATTATTGTTGATACGATTGGTGAATTGGGTAAAATTTATGGTGTGGCCGATATCGTTTATACCGGTGGCAGCCTGGTTCCCAAGGGCGGACATAATGTTTTAGAACCTGCCGCTCATGGCAAACCCATTCTGGTTGGTCCGCACATGTTTAACTTTAAAACCAGCTATGCCATGCTGTCTGACGGTGGTGCGTGCATCACCGTGAAGGATAGCACCGATTTAGTGCAAACCATCCGCAGTCTGTTTACCAATCCGGAAAAAATTAAAGAAATGGGTCAGGCGGCACTGGCGATTATTCATCAAAATCAGGGGGCTTCCCGTAAAAGCGCCTTGCTGTTAAAAGAAGTTCTTGAGACTATGGAGGCAACCGAACCGGTATCAGAAGTCCAACCGGTCAGAGGCCAAAACCATCCATTGACACCGCGGGAATCGCCGCAGGTGTATCTCTATAAGTTAGTGCATGGTGAAAAATCTGGCCTATTTGCCTTAATATTGCTTGGCCTGTTACGCGCCATGTCGGTTGTCTACGGGCTTGGCGTAGCCATCAAACTTGCCCTTTACCGTTTTGATATATTACAATCCTATCGCCTACCCTGTAAAGTCATTAGTTTAGGTAATATTACCGTAGGCGGTACTGGTAAAACTCCCACCGCTCAGCGTCTGGCGGCGATAATTCGGGACATGGGATATCGGGTAGTCATTCTTAACCGCGGTTATCGGGCCAGCTGGAAGGGGGAGGTCGGAGTCGTATCTGACGGAAATACCATTTATATGTCGGCGGGGGAGGCTGGCGATGAAGCCTATTTGCTGGCTAAAAGTCTGCCGGGGGTACCGGTGCTTATTGGTCGTAACCGCTATATTACCGGTACTTACGCAGTAACTCACCTGCAGGCCGAGGTCATTATCCTGGATGACGCCTATCAGCATTGGCTGCTGCAGCGTGATCTTGACATTGTGCTCATTGACTCACTGAATGTTTTTGGCAATAATTATTTGTTGCCGCGCGGTACATTGCGTGAACCACTGGCCAATCTAAACAGGGCCCATGCCTTCCTGCTAACCAAAGTAGACCAGGCGACAGACCAGGCGAAACAGACTATCCGAGAAACGTTGGCCAAATACAATACAGATGCGTTGATCGTCGAAAGTACCCATACGCCGCAGTGTTTTATTGAAATTGCTGAATGGTCTAAAGGGAATTGCTCTGAGCATGATGTACCGTTAACTACTATTCAGGGCTGCTCAGTCCTGCCGTTTTCGGCTATCGGTAATCCGTCCTCCTTTGAAAAGACGATCACTGACTTAGGCGGTGTAGTGGTTGATGCGGTGCGGTTTCCTGATCACCATGATTATACGCTGGCAGACATGCAGTGGATTATGCAAAAAGCCATGGATAATCAGGTATCGGCACTTATTACCACCGACAAAGATGCAGTTAAAATTCCTCCAGATTTTATACATGCTGAACGTTCCATACCGATTTATGTGCTATCTATTGAAGTGAGATTCCATGACGGGTATGAAAAGTTCATGGACATGATACAAGCGGTAATCAAACCCTATTCTGATACGGGGGTAATGCAATGAACATTTTATGTGTGATTCCGGCGCGATATTTTTCTACCCGGTTGCCAGGCAAGCCACTGGCAAAGATTGCCGGCAAACCGATGATTCAACATGTATATGAACGAGCCAAACAGGCTATGCGTCCATCCGCGGTACTGGTAGCCACAGACCATGAACTGGTCTATCAAGCTGTCAGGGAGTTTGGCGGCGAGGTCATGCTGACCTCGCCTGATCATCCCACCGGTACTGACCGTTTGGCAGAAGTTGCCCGT
>NZ_JBYKYF010000026.1:0-3953 GCF_057736855.1 Sporomusa sp. | reverse complement strand
GGGGATGAGCCCCTCATAGCACCTGAGGTCATTGACCTGCTGGCTAGTGCCTTTGACAATTCGCCGGATCTGAATATGGCAACTCTTATGACTGAAATGGACAAGAGTGAATACCATTTGCCAAGCGCGGTAAAGGTAGTGACGTCGCTTGACGGCTACGCGCTCTATTTTTCGCGGTCTCTGCTGCCATATCCTCGTAATACGCAGCTACCAGACGGACCGTTACCTGTATATAAGCATATTGGTATCTACGCGTATCGACGGGATTTTCTTCTTACCTATGCAGCATTGTCGCCAACGCCGCTGGAAATGACTGAGTCACTCGAACAGCTTAGGGCATTGGAACATGGCTACAAAATCAAGGTGCTGAAAACCGAATTTACCTCCATTGGTGTTGACACTCCGGAAGACCTGGAAAAAGTCAATGCTTATTTCCAGACATTGCAGCAGGATAAGATTTTCAGGTAAAAAAATCAGGAGGCGAAAACATGCATACTGTACAAGTGCAAGACATTACCATTGGCGCACAACACCCTATAGTTCTTATTGCCGGGCCCTGTGTAATTGAAGAACCGGAACGAACCTTGGCGATTGGACGCTCGATCAAAGAAATTGCCAGTCGCTTAGGTATTCCTTATATTTTCAAAGCGTCTTATGACAAAGCAAACCGTTCTTCCTATCATTCCTTCCGCGGCCCTGGTCTGAAAGAAGGTCTGAGCATTCTGGCGCATATCAAAAAAGAATTACAAGTACCGGTGATCAGCGATATTCACTGTGTTGCTCAGATTGAAGCCGCGGCGGAGGTGCTTGATATTCTTCAAATCCCGGCCTTCTTGTGCCGTCAGACCGACCTGGTGTATCAGGCAGCCAGGACCGGGAAAGCCATCAATGTGAAAAAAGGCCAGTTTTTGGCACCACTGGATATGAAAAATGTAATTGCCAAAATGGAGGAAGCTGGCAACCGAAACATTCTGCTGACAGAACGGGGGGCAACTTTCGGTTATAATAATCTGGTAGTGGATTTCCGCTCGCTGCCTATTATGCGCTCTTTGGGCTACCCGGTGGTGTTTGATGCTACCCATAGTGTCCAGCTACCTGGTGGTGCTGGCACCAGTTCCAGCGGCCAACGCGAATTTGTTCCCTACCTGACAAGGGCAGCGGCAGCTGCTGGGGTTGACGCGCTGTTTATGGAGGTTCATGACAATCCACCGGAAGGTAAGTCAGATGCCTGTAACATGCTGTATGTTGACAAACTCGAAGAACTGTTAAAAGATGTTGTGGCCATCGATCATGTAGTGAGAAAACATAAATAGAGGCAACATCTAAGGAGGATATATGATGCCGATTGAACATGCACGGGCTTGTTTAGAACTGGAAGCTCAGGCTATTTTGGCCTTAATTCCCCGGATCAACGAGCAATTTACCAATGCGATGGAAATGATTTTACACTGCCAGGGACGGGTTGTCGTTAGTGGCATGGGAAAATCAGGAATTATTGGCAAAAAGATTGCCGCAACTTTGGCCAGCACTGGTACGCCGGCCTTTTTTCTTCATCCGGCCGAAGGCATTCATGGAGACTTGGGGATGGTTACCGCTCAAGATATTGTCTTAGCGATTTCCAATAGTGGTGAAACCAATGAAGTGATTGGTCTATTGCCAACTCTTAAACGTATTGGTACACCCATTATTGCCATGACTGGCCGTGCACAGTCGACTTTGGCACAAAATGCCGATATTATTCTTGATGTGGGTGTTGAAAAAGAGGCTTGCCCGCTGGGATTAGCCCCTACTGCCAGCACTACCGCGACCTTGGCGCTTGGTGATGCATTGGCGGTAGCATTATTATCGGCTCGCCACTTTACGGCAGAAGAATTCGCGTTGTATCACCCCGGTGGTGCATTGGGACGCAAGCTGCTGCTTACGGTAGAGAACGTAATGCATAGCGGCGATGATATGCCGGTAGTTACTCCGGACAGGACGGTAAAAGAAGCGCTATTTGTGATTACTGCCCAAGGATTAGGTGCAGTTCTGGTGGTTGAGTCATTGGACACTATGAAACTCGTGGGACTTTTAACAGATGGAGATATTCGCCGTAGTCTGGAAAAAGGCCATGATTTTCTGGATAAGCCGGTCGGCGGACTCATGACCAGGCAACCGCGTACCATTTCGAAAGATAAGCTGGCGGCACAGGCTCTTCATATTATGGAAAAAAACAAACCGCGTCCGATTACTGTTCTGCCAGTAGTTGACAGCGATTTTCGGGCAATTGGTATCATTCACCTTACTGACTTATTACGTCAAGGAGTGGTATAATGGATAGTGTCCCCTATGCTGCTCAAGTGAAACTCATCATATTTGATGTGGATGGAGTACTAACTGGCGGACATATTATTTTCGGTCAGGATGGAGAAGCCCTGAAAGCTTTCCACTGCCAGGACGGTATGGGGATATCGCTGGCGCATAAGGCTGGCTTACTGACGGCCATCATTACCGGGCGTGACAGCGAAATTGTGCGTCGGCGCGGTACTGAACTTAAGATTGGCGACATCCACCAGGGGGCTGCTGACAAGGTTGTGGCCTTACAGGAGCTTGTGGAAAAGTATTCTTTGTCTTTAGATCAGATCGCTTATGTGGGCGATGACATCAATGACCTGCCTGTCATGGTTCGAGTTGGTTTTCCCTGTGCAGTAGCCAATGCTGTGCCGGAAGTGAAAGCGGTGGCAAGATACATTGCAACCCGCCGTGGCGGCGATGGTGCTGTCCGAGAAATTATTGAACATATTCTTAAGGCCCAGGGAAAATGGGACGATGTAATTGCTGAGTATCTGAACACAGACAGGTTTACCCTCAGACAGTAGTGAATATATAAAGAGCATCTCTCGCAGAAAGGAGCAGACACATGGCAAAAGAATGGCAATATCATGCATGGAAGCTAGCCAGCCGCTTGGTGTGCCTGCTGCCGCATCCAGTCTTGCTAAAAGTCGGCAGACTTATTGGCAAGTTATATTACCGGGTAGCCAAAAAGCAGCGTGAACGTGCTATCCAACAAATTAAAGAGCGGCTTAACCTATCACAGTCGGAAGCCGAATCCATGATAAAAAAATCCTTTATTAAGCTAGGCCAGACTTTCCTGGAAGTTCTCCACATGCCGGCGCTGACCAAAGAAAAAATCAAGCGGTATGTAACTATCGAAAATCGTCATTACCTGGAAGAAGCCTTGGCTGGCAACCGGGGCGTTGTTTTTCTGACAGGACATCTGGGTAATTGGGAATGGTTTGGCGCAGCCCTGGCGTTGGAAGGCTTTCCGGTGGCAGATATCATAAAAAAGCAGCCCAATGAATACCATACTCGCATATTAAACGAACATCGCCAAATGTTTGGAATTGAATTATTTGCCAGCGGTACCAGCGAAATTATTGGTGCAGCCAAAGCGTTAAAAAAAGGCAAAATGCTTGCCTTCTTTGCTGACCAGGATGCCGGACATGATGGTGTATTTGTTGATTTTTTTGGAAAACCAGCCGCAACGCCGCTGGGGCCTGCCGTTTTTGCCCGCAAGTTTAAATCCCCAGTGGTACCAGGCTTTATCGTTCGTAAACCAGATGGCACACACCGCATTATTTTGGAGCCGCCGATTTATTTTGAAGATACCGGCAATCCGGATGCCGATTTATATAATATGACAGAACGCATGACCAAAATCATTGAATCAGCAGTTAGAAATTATCCTGATGAATGGCTATGGTTTAAAAAGCGCTGGAATACTGAGGTGAAGTCTTCTTGACCCAAAAGCGATATTTGGCGATGGTTTGTGTTCTGCTGGTCCTGATAGGAGGGATCTATTATTACCTCTTACCGGGAGAAACGGCTACAGAGTCAACGGATTCTCAAACCCAGTCGCAAACGGCTGTCAATGTTACGTTTTCCGGAAGCACTCTGGTTGAAGAAGAGGATGG
>NZ_JBYKYF010000370.1:0-2581 GCF_057736855.1 Sporomusa sp. | reverse complement strand
CTGTTGCCTGGTATGAAAACTTTATTGCTGATATCAAACGATCTATGTTGCTTGTGGGTACAAGCACGGTTAAAGAGCTGCGGGAAAATCCCCTTGTGATTACTGGTTTCAGTCGTGAATGGCTGGAAGCCAGAGGCATAGATATAACACAATTTGCGCGACGTCAAAAAAACGGTAAAAGCATGGTCAAATGACCATGCTTTTTGTATTAATCAGCCTGTAACAGCGCAAACTATTTGATATCCAATAAATAAACTTGTTTGCAAATGTGTTGTAAGTAACTCTTAAAATATGTCATTTGTTTTTACAACACACTGAAAACTATTTATTGGAGGCAAAAGATACTATCTAATATCACAAATATGAGGTGAGAGACAATGATGAATATGCCGCTAGGAATGATTCTACTTTTGGTCGTCAGCGTATTGGTCTATTTCGGATTAGCGCAGCGCATCCTTGACCGTATGCGAATGACTGATAAACAGGCTTTACTCTTTATAGCCGGAATCGTTGTTGGTAGTTTTATTGACATTCCTGTTATGCGTTCCCCGATGGAAATTACCATTAATGTAGGTGGTGCCTTATTGCCTATTGTACTCTGTCTGTACCTGATTGTTAAAGCAGACGAAACAGCCGAAAGAGTACGGGCGATTGTTGCTGCTGTGCTGGTAGCCGTTGCAGTATCATTAGGATCACGCTATCTACCGTATGAACCGGAAAATATGTTTTTGGATCCCAAGCTCATTTACGGAATTTCTGCTGGTTTAATTGCCTATATTGCTGGCCGGTCACGGCGTAGTGCCTTTATTGGCGGTGTTTTGGGAATCGTCTTAAGTGATATTGTCCATGCAGTGACCATTTCTGGTCTTGGCATTCCCGGTACAACAGCGATTGGTGGGGCAGGAGCTTTTGATGCGACCATTATTGCTGGTATTATTGCTGTTATGATAGCAGAACTGGTAGGCGAGACCAGAGAAAAACTTCAGGGAGGTCCTGTTTTGGGGCCAAATCGGCCAGAAGGTCTTTACGAGTTTAGCCAAGAATTGCATCCGAAAGAAAAAGCAATAGACAATCAGCACAAGACAACAACTGACAGAGCCTCAAACAACGGGGGTGAAGGTCGTGAAAAGTAGATTAGGTGCAGCCTTGATAATAGGGCTGATCCTTACCTTGTTAAGTTTGGCAGGTTTTGCTCATGAACGTAATGATGGAAGCTATGCGACTATTGTCGACGAGGCTGGCAATATCGTATATATGACAGGTTGGCGGATACAACCGGGTGATCAGGTTCTTACTGATACTAACCGGCGCTATGAAGTTGTTCGAGTTGAAGGTGATATCGCTTACGCTAAATTACTTGGTGAAGTAGATCTTTCCCTGTATTATGATGAGCCCAAGCAAGGGCTTTGGGCGCGAATGAAGGAACTGATAGAAACAGCCACTGCCAGTGCCGAGGGCAACGGCAAAGTAGCCATTTATCATATGTATTCTGATGAGTTTTATGTGCCTACTGATGGTAAAGAAAGTATCCTTGGCGCGGGGGGAATCTATAAAGTTGGGGAGAAGTTTGCCCAGGCGCTCGAAAGCAAGGGCATAAAAGTCATCTTTTCTGAAGCCAAGCATGATCCGCATGATGATATGGCTTATGAACGTTCACGTCGGACAGCACTGAATCTGATCAAACAAGAACAACCTGATGCTATTTTTGATATTCACCGTGATGCTGTGCCACCTCAGGTTTATAGTACAACAATTGACGGGCAGGATGTTAGTAAGATACAATTAGTAGTTGGTAAATATGGTCCTACAGGTAAACAAATCGAAGATTACGCCCTGCAAATTAAAGCTGCCTCGGATAAGAAATACCCTGGGTTAGTTAAAGGTATCTTTTTTGCCAAGGGTGGCGATTACAACCAGGACTTACATCCCCGTTCTATGCTATTGGAGGTAGGGGCTCATACCAATAGCCGTGAATCGGCGGAAAAGGGTATTGCGCTGTTTGCCGATGTTATACCAACCGTGCTCGGTAAATCAAGTGCGCCTACTGGTCCTAACGCTGCAGGCGCTACCAATGCCGCCGGAAATACCGGACTGGGTTCTGCCGCTGGTGGACCATCTGGTGCAACCAAATCGATAGGATGGATTCTCGGACTCCTCATTGTTGGGGGGGCAGCATTTCTATTACTAAGTACTGGCAGCCTCAAAGAAGTTGGCGCTAAACTTAAAAATTTTACGTCTACTGAGTTCGCCAACTTTTTTGCGCCTAAGTCGCGAAGATGTAAGAATGACAATAAGCCTTCCGACCCATCTGAAAACAGCGACGACAAATAGCACCAAGCAGGCAGGCGTAGGTCCTGCCTTTTCTAATTAATTTTTGTCGTTATACATGGTTTTGCAGGAAAATATAGCTACTGACGGAATACTAAAGAAAGGGGGGGATACTTTGGCATACAGTGGTATTATATCTAACGTAAAATCTGACAGTATTGGCGCTGAAATAGGCCTTGTGCCCGGAGACCGACTGCTTAAAGTCAATGGACAAGTTGTTCAAGATATTATTGATCTCAGTTTTGCGCTGGCA
>NZ_JBYKYF010000369.1:0-2583 GCF_057736855.1 Sporomusa sp. | reverse complement strand
CGAGGAACTCTCCTGCTTGCACCGTCAGGTCGATCTCTCCGAGAACCCTCTCCACATGGCCCCGACCCCGGCGGTATGTCTTTGATACCCCTCGAAGGCGCAGGGCAACGCTATCTGCCGCCATTTCGCTCTTCTCCTTCAAGCATATCCCACAGTATGGCACCCTCGGACTGGGCTGGTCCCCTGAGCCCCAAGAGGTATGCAAGGGTGGGTGCGATATCCTTGAGTCGAATCGGCCATTTGCGCCTGTAACCTTGTCGGACGCCAGCACCGCTAAAGAAGGTCATAGCGGCATTCGCAAATCCCTTATAGGTTGCAGTGGGCAGGTAAGGCGTATGGTGACCCGCCACAATTGTGGACGGGCGGACGATTGCTCGACCCAAACGCTCCGCGTAGAGGCTACCAAATCGCAGGGACTGAATCTCGCCGTCCCATGTGGAGTACCCCGGCTTGAGGAAGTACAGCACATCTCCTACCCACTCTCGCGACGCCCCGACTATGCCGAGGTCCTCTGGCCGGCAGGCCAGATGAACCGGGCATTCCCCGGTCTCGGGATCCCGAATCTGCCGCAAAGTGGCTATCACCTGGTCCCGAACTGCTTCATACTGCCCCGGCGGCACCCTTCCGCCAGGCTCCCGTCCAGCAAGATTCACCCAGATATGCTGCGGATCAAGATATGGCACAGCTTTGGAACCCTCGGTGTCCACACAGAACCGTCCTACCGTCGAATCCCAAGAGTACTCCAGCAATCCAGCGTTGACCAGCGCCTGCACAATTGAAACATACCTCCAGGTAGGCAGGGAGCCGTGGTCGGATGTGACCACCAGCACTGTTGACTCGTTCATGCAGCCCTCGGCGATCCTGCCGATCAGACGATCCACGATCCGATATGCGTCCCTGTACAGCTCCCACGCCTTCTCAGTCAGAGACCGAGACGTATACGGGAACTCAGGATCAAGGTATCCCAGAAACGTATGGTTGAGCGCATCTACGAGGTGGTAGTGCAGGAAAAGCACATCCCAGCCAGGACGTTTTCCCAGGTGCACCGCAGCGCGAGCCATCCAGTCTGCCTGGAACATCGCCTGTTCAAGAGTAATGTCTGCGCTCACGTTGAGAGGGCCGTAGGGACGTAATTGCTCGTTTACCGGGACATACGGGCACTCGAGACCTTCTACGTATGGACCAATTTCGGAGATGATCTCGGCCTCAAGGCCTGGCGGGTAGCTCCATCCTTCCGCACGAAAGACATCCGTACAGTAGAGTTCGACATGCTCTGCATCAGAGGAAAGACGAGCCAGCTTGAAGCGGAAAACGACTTTGCCAGCACCAAAGCTTCTCACCAGCCATTCGCTCCACTGTCCAGGTGCAAGGCTTGCGAGCGGCCGTCGTGCGTCTTTCGAGTGCGTGATGAGTACCCGGTCATAGCCCTCCGGCGTGCCTGCAATGAGCAGAACTAAAAGGTCTTCACCCTCGCATTCGGTCTCATTGCCCACACGTATCTCCGCTTCGAGCGGAGGCATCTTCGATTCGACATGGCCTACCCATCCCTGCGCAGGCCGAAGCCGTAGGGGCACGTGCTTGATCTCGGCTGTCGCAAGGTCCAGGGCAACCACATCGGGATGACAAGTGGCATACACGCACGGCTTCTTGACACGCCACGGGTCACCTCCCGGCGTGAGCCCGCCAATGACAACCCTGCTGTCACCTGTTCCAGGCCATCCTGTGGGATAGTTCAGTATCAACGTGCGCTTGCCTGCCCTTTCGGCCACGTCCCATAGGAATTCGGCCCTGCTGGAGGTTGACTGTTTGTTTCTGCCCGCGTCTCTCTCGCCGACGTCCAGCGGCTCGCCTGCGCGATGAGCAGTGAAACTTAGGATCCCGTGGGTTGCAGGCTCGGCGCCGGATGCAATCGTCGTCCAGTTGGTAGGCGTGTCAACCGGGATCGAAGGTAAGGCTTCGCTGTAAGCACCTCGGTCTGCGAGTTTCTTCAGGTTCGGCATTGACCCCTCCGCCATGAACCTCTCAGCGAGCGAGAGTAACGCGCTGTCTATTCCGATTACAACAGCTTTTTGGACTGTCCTGGCTTTGGTCACCCGTTTCTTCCCCCTGCACGAATGCTGATGACTCTCAATACGGATCGTTGCGCCTGGGCGCCTACTGTAGCGAAACCCGCGTCGGGTCCACTGCGCGCAGCAGGTCCGGCGCTACATACTGGCGGACCGCAAGTTTCTCTTTGAGCACGCCCCTATTGAACATGAATTGCGCTAGACGTTCCATGGTTTTCAACTGCTCGTCTTTAAGTGTCAGTGTGTAATGCTCACGCCGCATCTCCGTCAGTACCTGTTCCTGCGGAGCCTTTACCTTGCTGGCCACGATCTTGCTGGCTTCCTCCATGTTATTGAGCATCCAGTCTGTCGCTTCGGCGAGCGCCCGGAGGGTCGCCGTCACCACCTGAGGACTGCTCTCAATCAGCTGTCGGCTGGCCACCAGGAAACCGACGGACTGGTTCCTCGCTGCACTGTCTTCGGTCAGGATGCTCACGCCGGGGATCTCTTTTGCCTGGTCGGTACCGGCTCCCCATAC
>NZ_JBYKYF010000368.1:0-2586 GCF_057736855.1 Sporomusa sp. | reverse complement strand
GTGGAGCTAATGAGTTTCGTGCAGTTGTTGATGAGGCACTGGCGACAACTGGAGCTAAACATATATTGCTCAATATGCAAGGAGTTAGTTTTATTGATAGTTCCGGGTTAGGTGCTATTCTTGGACGGTATCGTCAGATTGCTCAGTTAGGGGGAAAAATCCTCGTAGTGCATCTTAAACCACAGGTACAGCGGCTATTTGAACTAGCTGGGCTATTAAAAGTTTTAACCATATATCAAACAGAGGACCAAGCGTTAGAACTATTATAAGGAGGCTGTGCCAATGGAGACTCAGATAAAAAATCAAATTAAACTTTCGATGTTAAGTACTAACGAAAATATAGCTTTTGCTAGGGCGGCGGCTGCAGCTTTTGCGGCTCAATTAGATTTGACACTCACGACAATTGATGAAATTAAAGTTGCCGTGTCAGAAGCCGTATCAAATTCTGTAATTCATGGTTATGGTGATAGTAGTAATAGTAGCAAACAAAACTATATTGATGTAATCATGAAATTATTTCATGATAGACTTGAATTTACAGTGATTGACTATGGACGAGGAATAGCTGACATTAACGCAGCTCGTCAGCCGTCATTTTCAACTGATCCTGAACGTATGGGATTAGGATTTGTTTTTATGGATTCATTTATGGATGATCTAGAGGTTATCTCCGAACTTGGGCAAGGTACAACCGTGAGAATGACAAAAATGCTTGTACCAAGCACTGAGCACTAGGTGGATACCATGCTCAAAGATGAGGAATTAAAGGAATTATTACGTCAGGCCCAATCCTCTGACCCAGATGTTCGACAAGCTGCTAAAGAACGTATTCTAGAAAACAACTTAAATTTAGTGCGAAGCATTGTTCACCGGTTTACCAACCGTGGTTATGAGTGGGATGATTTATTTCAAATTGGTAGTATTGGATTGTTGAAAGCCATTGATCGCTTTGACCTTTCTTTTCGTGTTAAATTTTCAACCTATGCTGTACCTATGATTATTGGTGAAATTCGCCGGTTTATTCGAGATGATAATCCAGTAAAGGTCAGCCGACCATTAAAAGAGCTTGCTTACCGTGTTCATAAAACGCAAGAAATGTTGCAGGGAACGTTAGGGCGGGAACCGACAATTTCTGAAATTTCTAAAGAATTATCAATGGCACCGCAAGAAATCGTTACCGCACTCGAAGCGGTTCAGCCGCAAATATCCTTATATGAACAGGCATATCAAAGCAGTGACGGCGGGGATACCATACATCTTTTAGACCAAATTATGCTTCCGGACGGACAAGACAATGCCTGTTTAGATAATTTAGCATTAAAGGAAGTTCTGGTGCGACTGCCTGTAAAAGAACGTACCGTTATTTATTTGCGTTTCTTTGCCGATAAAACGCAGGCAGAGATTGCGGCAGCCATTGGCATGTCCCAAGTGCAAGTATCTCGTATAGAAAAGCAGGCCCTTAAACTAATTCGTGAATTTTTGCAGACCTCTTAGTAAATGAGGTCTGTTTTTTTATTAGTAGTTCTAAACTGATTTGGACATAATAAAAGCAGAGGTGATACTAATGAATGGTGTTGTTAATAAATCAAAAATTAAAGGTTTTATTTACCTATTCTTGGTGTCGCTGCTTATGGCTGGCAGCGCTGCTGCCTGGCTGTATTTTTCTACCGATATGCCACCTAAACCACCGCTGAGAGCAAAACAAGTATTTTTGTGGCATAACAAGGCAGAATAATGCACAGACTATAATTGTCACCAATCATAAATTTTGCAGGGGGGTACTAATGTGGTTGTAAAAGTTATTGAACTTGTTGGAACATCCCGACATAACTGGACGGATGCAGTTGATAATGCTGTTTCGGAAGCGGCTAAGACGGTTGACTCTATCCTTGGAGTTGAGGTAACAAACTTTACTGCGACCGTAGAAAATGGTCACATCGGGGAGTATAAAGCCGATGTAAAAGTTGCCTTCCGGGTAAATCACTAACAGTGGAGAAAAGACGCCATTTTCCGGCGTCTTTCTTATTGTTTCGCATTTGAGCTCAGCCCCGGCTAATTCTTTCGGCTGTCTACGGCCTGAAAATGTGTCTCAGGTACTCTTTATGAATGATTCGGTTTAGCTATGGTCAAAATATAAGCGAACTTATACTGGCCTTTCATGAATATCAAGTGCTTACTAGCGTTAATAGACTTTTGACGTTAGTGGTTTAGTTGAGTAGAGTTGGGAGTGATGAGTATGCCGAAACGAATAACCAGTAAAATCTCAAGCTATATTAAACCCCAGCAACAACAAGTACCAAGGAAAGGGGAAAACTCACAAGCATGTGAAAATGCGGTAATTGCTGATGATATATCTAAAGGTTTGCAGACGCAAGCAAAACAGGATAAAACATTTCAGAATAGTAATTCGCAGGAAGTTATTGATCTATTAAACAAGATTAATACTCGGCTAGAACATTTGCAGGAGGCCCTTAATGAAAGCCGGCAAGCTGGCAGCCAGGATGTTAGGCAAAACCAACCAGAAACTGGGCATACTCAAGATGTACTTCAATCCCAGTCACCGCAGCAAGTTACAAATTCGCAAGC
>NZ_JBYKYF010000367.1:0-2597 GCF_057736855.1 Sporomusa sp. | reverse complement strand
ATAATAATCCGTTTCCACTTCTGGGCCCTCGGCAATTTCAAAACCCATGCGCATAAACGTATCTTTGATAAGATTTAATGTTAACGTTAGCGGATGTAAATGACCAATACCGCTATGACGTCCAGGTAAAGTATCATCAATAGTTTCTGAGGCAAGTTTTTGGGCCAGTTCAGCTTGTTTCACGGCCTCAAGCTTACTAGCGATGATTTCTTCCAGTTCATTGCGGATTTCATTAACAATCTGACCGACTTTGGGCCTCTCTTCCGGGCTTAACGCACCCAAGCCACGGAGCATTCCGGTGAGCAGTCCTTTTTTTCCAAGATATTTAATTTTTAGTTCATTCAGTGCCTCTTTGCTGGCAACTTGTGACAGCTCATGAAGAGCAGTTTCTCTTAGGGATGTAAGCTCTTGTTCCATATGTTCCTCCTATTTATAAAAATAAAAAGACTTCAGCCCCAAGGGGCGAAAGTCTTGACTTCGCGGTACCACCCTAATTACACTCATTTTCCTGTAACGCGGAAAAAACGCCAAGCCTACACAGGATGTCCCTTCAGCCCGGATACTCAGAAGTGAACTTCTGTTAGCTGTTTCAGCGCTGCTCGCAATCTCTGGCAGCATCCTCCCTGTAGAAACATAACTAACATACTCTCTTCCTCATTGTACATAAAGCAAACTATTTATATTTAAGTTATTGGAGTTGTAAGCGTTTATACCATAAATACGCAGCAATGGAACCGGTAGCTTCAAACATTCTCCAGAAAAATTCGGCGGTCATCATCGTAAGACCACACCCTCTCTGCCTGTAATCGTGAACTCCATTATTGCTAACCGTATTATATCACAGCATTGTAGAAATTACAAGGTTGACCGCTGCTTTACCGCCTCGTATAAGATTATGCCAGCAGCAACTGCTACATTAAGTGATTCGGCTTTACCAATAAGTGGTATATTCACGCAGGCATCAGCTGCTTCTAGCAGTTCGTGACTAACACCTTGTCCTTCATTACCTAGTACAATGGCTACCGGACAGGTAAATTGAGTTTGATAGTATACTTGGGATTTTTGTAACCCAGTTGCCAGAAGCGTAATACCACGTTGCTGCAATAGAGGTATCAACTCTTTTGCAGATACACTTTCAACAACGGGTACATGAAACAACGACCCCATAGTAGCCCGTACTGTTTTGCTTGCATACATATCGGCTGATCCCTTAAGCGAAATTACTCCGGTACAGCCGGCAGCATCAGCAGTACGAATAATAGTACCAACATTTCCAGGATCTTGAATACTATCAAGTACCACAAGCAATGGGGGATTACCATCAGCCGCAAGTAGGTTTTCAAGAGATGTTTGGCGTTTTTTTACGATAACCATAATTCCTTGCGGCTGTTCCGTATCGGAGATTTTGTTATAAAGACTTTCTGGAACTTGTACCAATTGGCAATGTAACCTTTCCAGCCTTTCAAGCAGACAACGCGTCCGTTCACGAGCAGCAGCAGCTTCTGTATAAATACAGGATTTTAAAGACCATCCGGCAGCAGCGCATTCTTCTATCAACCGTACACCTTCGGCTATAAATAGGCCCAAACTGTCCCGATTTTTTTTCTGTTTCAGTGCAACAACTTGCTTAATCAGTTTATTTGCCGGACTGGAAATAAACTCGATCATTCTAATTCCTCCAGCTTTTGTATCCCTTGGCTTTCTCCGACAATAACGAGAATGTCTCCCTGTTCAATTTTTTCATAAGGATGAGGGGGTGCAGTCACGAGATCATTTCGTTTCATAGCTACTACATTTACTTTATATTTTTCCCGTAAACCGGTCTCAGCTAGGTTTTTCCCTACTAAGAATTTGGGAGCCGTAATTTCAACAATACTTAAATTAGGTGATAACTCGATATACTCTAATACATTCGTTGAGGCTAAATAATGTGCTACCCGTAACCCCATATCACGCTCAGGATAAACCACACGATCTGCCCCAATTTTTTCTAACATTTTCCCATGCAATTCGTTACGGGCCTTAGCAACAATATACTTTACCCCAAGTTCTTTCAAAAGTAATGTTGTGAACACATTGGCCTGCATATTTTCGCCGATAGCGACAACAACTACATCGAAATTCCGGATACCTAACGCTTTCAGTGAATTTTCATCGGTTGTATCTGCTTGAACAACATGGGTGACCTGCTCACTAAATTTTTGTACACGTTCTTCGTCGGCATCAATCGCCAGCACTTCATACCCAAGTGTGTATAGAGCGGTAGCAACACTTGTACCGAAACGGCCTAATCCGATAACGGCAAATTGTTTATTTTTTATTGCCATTGTCTTACTCTCCTTTTAACCGATAATAACTTTACCTTCCGGGTATTGCACATTGCCTTTACGGACTTTTAATGCTAAAGCTAATGCCAGCGTTACCGGACCAACGCGTCCGGCAAACATAGTAAAAACAAGCCAAAGCTTACCTGGCGTGGTCAGTGTGGCCGTAATTCCAGTTGTGAGTCCAGTTGTACTAAAAGCTGATACGACTTCGAATAGCAACTTAATAAATTCTTGCTTCTCGCTAATTGTCAGCATGATTGTTACAAAAAC
>NZ_JBYKYF010000366.1:0-2607 GCF_057736855.1 Sporomusa sp. | reverse complement strand
CCTGAACATGTGGTAAAGGATGGTTATATACTTGATAGCTATACACTGGCAGATCGAATTCAACATTTGCTGGCAACCAGTGGAATTTCTTCCCGGGATGTGGTTGTGGCTGTAGCCGGTAGAGCGGTATTTGTCAGAGAAGTTTTGTTTCCGGTTATGAGTAAGGAAGAACTTAAAGAGGCCGTCAAGTGGGATATGGAAAAATATGTACCTTACGAGCCAGGCAGTTATTATTTTGATTTTGCCGTCATTGGACCGGGGAACAATGATTTAGAACTCAAGGTACTGCTGGTAGCGGCGCCCTATGAAGTTGTAAATACTTTGATTACTGCATTTAAATTAGCTAATTGTCAACTATTAGCCATTGATATTGAACCATTAGCGGTAGTTAGAACCTTATCTGAGGTGCACAATGTCATGGTTATTGATATTGGCGCCACAGTATCTCAGCTAAGTATTTTCCAAGCGGCAAGTCCGGCTGTTACCAGACTCATTGCCATTGGTGGCCGCCAGTTCACTGAGATCATCATGCGGACCCTGGAGCTTGAGTATGTGGAGGCGGAGCGTCTAAAACGGCTGTTTGGAATGAGAAAGGATAATGACTTTAAAAGCGGATGGCCGATACTTGAACCGCGCTTCCAACTGTTGGTCAGTGAGCTTGCGCGTGAAATTCAACGGACGGTTGAACATTTTCAACTACAACATTTGGATTTCATAATTGAAAGAATTTATCTCACCGGTGGTGGTTCAAAATTGGGTGATTTATCAGAGTATTTACGGGTGCAATTAGGGGGTGCCCAGGTGTTGCAGCATAATCCGTTACAGATGGTAAGCCTTGATGCTTCGTTGAATAGGGAATATTTGTATAGTCTGGCACCACAGTTGGCGGTGGCAATTGGTCTTGCGTTGCATGGAGAAAACAATGGTCACTATTAATCTGTTGCCACCTGCTGCAAGACGTTCTAAGTTGCCATTAAAAAATTTAGCACTGTTTACTTTAGTGTTTTTCATTACTGCAGTGTTTGGCATACTTATTCTAAATACATACAAAATCTGGACATTAGAAAAACGATTGGCAGCCTTAAGCCAGCAATATGAGTTGTTGCGCCCAACTCAGGTAAGCATGGAGTTGGCTGCTGACAAACAACGTCTGATCAAGGCAAAAAATGCAATTTTACTTACTATCACGTCAGAACAGATGGCGTGGAATGCTATCTTGTTTCATTTTAGTATGATAACTCCTCCGCAAATCTGGCTGTCTGAGCTGAGAGTTGAGGAGAAAAATATGTTATTCCTTAAAGGTAATGCGGCTACATATCCGGATTTGGTTACTTTTATTACCTTGTTGGAACAGGATGAGCTTTTGACTGAACCTGTTCTTATTAAGGCTGAACAAGAGACTGCCTTGTTAGCTACTACATTTGAAATGACAGTGAAATGTAAGGGGATATAGCAATGAAAAGCTGGTCAGTCAATGTAGAGAGTAAGTACAAGGTGGTTTTATTCGGAGTGATCTTCCTGGCCGTATTGGGTTTGTTTTATTTCGGTATAATAGCACCACAACAGGAGCAGATTGCTGCGCTTACAACTCAATGCCAAATACTGCAACAGCACATAAAAACGCTGGAAGTATATGCGCAAAAGTATCCAGATCCGGCAAAGCAGGTACGGGATATGGAGGCTAAAGTTGCTGCATTGGATGTGATGTTGCCTGATCAACCTGAAATCGGTAGTTTTTTAAAAGAAGTTGAACATGCCGCTAAGTATAGCCAAGCCAAGTTTTTGGTGATTAAGCCATTGGTGGCGGTGAACAGAAACGGTTACAGGGAAATTCCGATAGAAATTCAAATGAAAGCTTCGTTTATTAATTTGCTTGAATTTATGAAAAAGCTAAGTGAGATTCAGCGGTTTTATTCCCTTACTCATGTTTCTATTCAGGAGAACCAAGGAAGCCTAGACATTAAACTTATCGTTACTATTTACAGTTATGGTGGGGCTGCTGACCCTGTATCTCAGCAGCAGTCGTAGTCGTCCGAGAAAAAATGTTAATTTTTAAACAGGGGTGTTTTCATGTTTAGATTTCTCACAGCCGGTGAGTCGCACGGACCAGCACTTACAGCTATTATTGAAGGGATTCCGGCAGGTCTGACGTTGGATTTAGATCAAATTAATGCCGAATTGGCACGGCGCCAAGAGGGCTTTGGCCGTGGTGGGCGGATGAAGATTGAAAAAGATAAAGCAGAAATAACCTCAGGGGTCCGGTTTGGTACAACGCTAGGCAGTCCGGTAACTATGGTGATTCACAATCGTGACTGGGAGAATTGGCAAGACCGGATGGCTGTATTTGGTCAGCCGCAGGGAGAGGTCGTTATGGCTCCTAGACCCGGACATGCTGATCTGCCAGGAGTTTTGAAATATCAACGCCAAGACATCCGGGACATTCTGGAAAGGGCAAGCGCCCGCGAAACGGCAGCCCGGGTAGCAGTAGGCGCTGTTGCCAAACAACTTTTGGCGGTTGCTGGTATCACCATAACCTCTAAGGTTTTAAATATCGGCGGGGCGTTAACTGAGGAAGACATGATAGCGGCTATTACCAGAGCCAAGGAA
>NZ_JBYKYF010000365.1:0-2629 GCF_057736855.1 Sporomusa sp. | reverse complement strand
CCCCTGCTCCACTACACTTTATGCTTTACCCCAACATTTGACAAAGAACCGATTTTTTTCCAAGAATTTAAAAGCAGGATTTAAGTATATACCCAGAGAATACTTATTCAATAAAGATATTTAAATATCTATGCACTTATATTTTTGGACGGTGAAAACACATGCCTGCATTAGACCAGAATAATCAACAGGTTTCTCACGGAGCAAACCTGCTTATATCTATGTTGGTGCGTTACCCTGAGATTGGAACCATTAATTTTAATCCTGAAGATAATTCAATAACATTTACTTTTTTGATTTCTGGTATTCCCACCAATGGCGATTTTAAAAATCTTAAACGGCATATTATTAATAGTCTTACGGCATATCATGCATTAAAAGATACTAAAAGTTGTACCATTGATGTAGAATTAAGCTCATATGAGCAAGTAGCGATTTTAAGTATTATGCGAGATGTACATTCTATGTCTCAAGGAGAAATCAATTTAACGATAAAACTTCTTAGGGATTACTTTGGGGAGCGCTTAGTGACTGATTACAATGACACTATGCTAGAAGAAGATCTATTGTTGCAAGAAGAAGTCATTGAAAATATGCTGGAGAATATGCGGAAACAATATAATGATCATCACAGCCTGATTGCTATTCGCGAAGACGGGCGTGTTTTTGTGTTTAACAAATAATCATAAATAACTTCTTTGCTTGTGCCCTCACGAATGATATTGTCTACTATTAATGATCAGAAACATAATGAATTACTAAATAACATGAATTTTCTATAATAATTAGAATTTTTTATTTGTGAAAAAAGGTATTTTTTGCAACGCAACGAATATATCTAATTTATAGAAATAATATTGTTTTTTTATCAAAGGAGGGCACATAAAAGCATGGATGTCTTGAAAGTATCAGCAAAATCTAATCCTAATTCTGTAGCAGGGGCCTTGGCTGGAGTGTTAAGAGAACGTGGTGGTGCCGAGATTCAAGCAATCGGTGCCGGAGCACTTAACCAGGCTGTAAAAGCAGTAGCGATTGCACGAGGATTTGTAGCGCCTCATGGTGTTGATTTAATCTGCATTCCCGCCTTCACAGACATTCTTATTGATGGTGAAGAAAGAACCGCTATCAAGCTCATTGTTGAGCCACGATAAATAACAAATGCATGAAACCTGTTCATTGTGAACAGGTTTTAGTGTTTTTAATAAGGATTTTATGGCATAATAAAGTAAGACAGTTAAATTTAGTATAGGTCTTTTTCAACTTATGTCTAGCTAGGTGTGCTCAGAGTCTCGCAGATATGATGTGGGTTTTAGCCAACATCATATCTGTATTCATACAAGAATATTTTAAGGAGTGATAAAAATGGAAATTCAAGTAATTACTGGTTCGTTAACAGAAATTGTATGCGATTCTATGATTACTTATGTATTTGAAGACACTATGATTCCTGGCGGTGCAACGGGCACTATCGACAAAGCCCTTAGTGGACATATAACCGAAATCATCCGTGATATCCCGAGATGTGGAAAATATGGTGAAACAACAGTTGTTCATACATTTGGTGCTATTGGGGCAAAACGTATCATTTTGCTGGGCTTAGGTAAACAAAGCGAATTTACCTTAGACAAAGCACGCGCTTTGATGGCAGTAGCTATGCGAAGTGCCAGGAAGCATCATTCGAAAACAGTAGTGACAACCGTACATGGTGTTGATTGGGGAGGGGTAGATGAGTGCCAAGTATCGCAAGCCTTCGTTGAGGGAGCCATTATGGGGCTATATCAATTTAAGCATTACAAAACAAGTAAGTCAGAGGATCCTACCATTGAAAAATTTGTGATTGTGGTAAATGACAGTGGGAAAATTAAGGAGCATACGGAAGCTGTTCGCCTTGGCAAAATTATTGCTGAAAGTGTAAATTATTCCCGCGACTTGGTGAATCATCCGGCTCAACATATGACTCCTACTAAAATGGCCTGGCATGCTGCAGAGATTGCCAAACAGTATGGGATGGAGCTACAGGTACTTGAAAAAGAAGATATGGAAAAAAACGGGATGGGTGCCCTGCTGGCAGTTGCTCAAGGCAGTGCTGAACGTCCCAAACTCATTGTCTTAAAATATATGGGGAACCCGTCAAGCCAAGAGATTATTGCCTATGTCGGTAAAGGGATTACTTTTGACAGTGGTGGAATATCTTTAAAACCTAGTCAAAATATGGATGAAATGAAGGGGGATATGTCTGGTGGTAGTGCTGTTTTAGGTGCAATGTTGGCTATTGGCCAAATAAAACCTAAAGTAAATATTATAGCTATTGTACCATGTACAGAAAACATGCCATCAGGAACTGCCTTTAGGCCAGGAGATATTATTACATCTATGAGCGGTAAAACCATCGAGGTATTAAGTACTGATGCTGAAGGTCGCTTGATTTTAGCTGATGCCATTACCTATGCAAAGAAACTTGGAGCCACTAAACTGATTGATATTGCTACTCTTACAGGTGCGTGTGTTATTGCCCTTGGTAATGTTTATTCTGGTGTTCTGACCAACAATCGTGAGTGGCTTGCATCTGTTCCTCCAGCAGCACGGCAAATAAGGGAAAAAATGTGGGAGATTCCTAATGATGAAGCTT
>NZ_JBYKYF010000364.1:0-2639 GCF_057736855.1 Sporomusa sp. | reverse complement strand
CAGGCAAAGCACTGATGATACTTACCCGCATACTATTTAAGCCGGCATCGACAATGGCTTTGATCCCCTGGGTAAAACCAGCGTTAGTATTCATATTAATCTGACCGCGTGCGGTCTGGCTACGAATCAGCTTAATACTGTTGGCAATAGCGTCAGCGGCAAGCGACGGCTCACCTTCGCAGCCCTGCCCAAAACTGATAATGGGTTCAGGTGCATTTGTCAGGTGATAAAGGCCTACAGCGGCAATTTCTTCTGGTCTTGGTGCAAAAGCAATCCGGCTCTGGGGTGCTGGGCAGCACTCTGATGGCTGGAGTGAGATACATCCCAGACAATTGGCGTTACAGGCCGGAGAAACAGGAATGCCGGCTTCCCATCGCCGGTAAAAAAGGTTCTGAGCCGTACAGCAGTGCCAGACCAGCGAGCAGTTTGCCAGGTGCTCTACCAGACGGTTGTTAGGCAAATCCCGCTTAACCCTGGCTACGCGTTTTTTTAAGTCCGGAGTATTATAGCGGTATGGATGCCATTTGGCGTTATCTGCGGTTTTATGTGCGGCTACATAGATTTCATCGTTAATCAGAGCTGCAGCAGTATAGCCGTATAAAGGCAATTGCGGAGCATTCGGGCGCTGTTTATAAGCTGGCAGCAAAGTGCGGGTATAGCCAACAGGCAGCATCGCAGCCACAGCCAAACGCCCTTTTAGTCTTCGGATTACGCCGTCTTCCATATAGAGCGCTTCCCTGCCTGGCAGAAACATCAGTTCAGACCCTTCCGGCAGTGGTATCATATCGTCTGGTTGTAAGGCAACATAGGATTCTCCCAGACGCCCCACAGCCGCACAGCCTGGCGCATCAAATATGTTACCATTTTTATCAGCAAAAAGCGTTGTAATCATGTTCTTATTACCCTTTGTTAAATTTATTCATGGCCTTTAAAAAGCCTTCCTTGACTATACATTCCACCGCATCCGCAGCCTGGCCAATCGCTTGGCTGATAACGGGTGCTTCCTCTGGTGAAAACCTTCCTAACACATAGTTTACCGTTTCCCACCCCTGCGGCGGCCGCCCGATGCCAATTCTAATCCGGGAAAAGTTGTCTTTGCCTGACTCATACAAAATTGATTCAATACCCCGATGTCCGCCTGAACCGCCTTTCAGCCTGAGACGCAGCCGTCCGACAGGCAAATCCAGGTCATCATAGATCACAATGATATCTTCATAGTCAATTTTGTAAAAAGCAGCTAATGGTACAATTGCCCGACCGCTCAAATTCATAAATGTTTGTGGTTTTACCAATAAAACCGTTTCCTCACCACGATATTCAGCTACCTGCGCCTGATAACGTTCACGCCAGCCAGTTACCTCCCAGCGTTCGGCCAATTTGTCTATCACCATAAAGCCGATGTTGTGACGTGTAGCGCTGTATTCTTGCCCAGGATTACCCAAACCAACAACAATTTTCATTTACCCCTCCGACATTTTGAGAATTTCGTCAACAGTAACAAACCGATAGCCCTCGGCCTGCAGTCTGTCAATAATTACGCGGGTAGCCGCTATCGTCTGGGAACGCGGCAGTTTGGCAGCGATTCCATCGCCATCATGCAACAGGATAACTGAGCCATTTTTTACCTTGCTCAGTGTCCTCTCGACAATGACATCGACTCCCGGATTGACCCAATCGCGGCTAGCAACCGACCATTCAACCACCTTTAGGTTATATTCAGCCATAATATCCATAACAACAGCATCCCGAAATCCATGTGGCGGCCGCATAACATTTGGCACATAACCAATAATGCTGGCAATAATCTGATTGGTTTTTTCAATTTCATTAATAATCGTTTGCCGATCAACTTTTAGTAAATCTACATGACTATAGGTATGATTCCCCACTTGATGTCCTTCGGCTACCATCCGCTTCAGCAACTCAGGATGTTTGGCGACATTCTGACCAATAACAAAGAATGTCGCTGATACCTGCTTTTCCTTTAACAAGTCGAGCAACTGATCGGTATAAGGCGGATACGGTCCGTCATCAAACGTAAGGGCAACTAGCTTTTGGTTTGTCCGGACTTCCGAGTACACTGGCCCGTAAAAATGATTTGCAGGCAATACGGCATTCAATGTCAGTACTAAACCGATAATAATGCCAAGTATAGCTATACCGAGACCAAGACGCACTGGCCGTTTTATTACCCGCAGGTAATCCAGCACTAAGCTGATAATGACTACTACTGTCAAAAGTCCCAGCATACTGATCAGCCGGACGTTGAGGTCAAACATATCTACTACCCTCGTTTCACGAGAATTCTTTAAACATAATCAGCCAGGGACCCTGAGAGTCATAGGTAGTCCCACCGGGATAATACCCTAGCTTTTCATACACCCTAATGGCTGGGCGGTTATCTGGCCGCACTTCAAGCCGTACCCGTTCAACCTGATGCTGGCGAAAATAGGTATCAGCCTCCAGCATGAGAGCAGTTGCAATCCCCTTTCCCCGTGTGTCAGCAGCAACCGCAATCGATAAAATACGTGCACTAGCGGCTTTGCCAGGAGTTGTAGCAGAGCGGAGAAACGCAAATTTGTTAAGGAGAATTATTTTTACAGGCTGAAGGCCAAAACCATACTGCCCTGTTAGCCAGC
>NZ_JBYKYF010000025.1:0-19356 GCF_057736855.1 Sporomusa sp. | reverse complement strand
TTTAAGATGGCTATCGGTTTAGATAATATACCGCCATTGGCAAAAGCCGTATATGCTGCGGTCAGTTCCCATAAATTAGTACCTTGAGTAAGCCCACCCAATGCACTGGATAAAACATAATCTTCAGGTACAATAGTGGTAATTCCCATGGATTTAGCTAACTCCAGTACTTTATCAATACCTATTTGATTGGCAAGTTTTACGGCCGGAACATTGACTGACCAACGTAAAGCCTTGTTTAAGGTAACTGGTCCGCGATATTTTTTGTCATAATTAACAGGTGCATAGCCATTAAAATTGATGGGTTCATCAACAATAATCGAATTAGCAGTTAATCCTTCATTAAGAGCAGCTGCGTATAAAAACGGCTTAAAAGCTGAACCAGGCTGCCGAACTTCACTAAAAACCCGATTTATCTGGCTTTCCTCATAATTTCGCCCACCAACCATGGCTTTAACATACCCAGTCTTGGGATCAAGAGCTAAGACCGCTCCTTGTAATTGCCCCAAGACGGCTTCGGCTGCCTGTTGCTGGTCAATATCTAAGGTGGTATAGACCTTAAGTCCGCCCTTATAAACCCGGTTAGCCCCATAACGACTAACCAGCTCATTGGCAATATAGTCAAGAAAATAAGATGCTTGTACTACCCGCTTTTTCTTACCAGCAAGAACAATTGGTTCTGCCTTAGCCTGTTCCGCTTCCTGTTCACTGATATAACCTTCTTTGACCATACCTGCCAGGACAACTGCTCGACGGTCCATAGCGGCTTTCATATCAATATAAGGTGAATAAATGTTTGGCCCACGGGGCAATCCTGCCAAAAGGGCACTTTCCGCTAAAGAAAGGTCTTTAGCATGTTTACCAAAATACATTTGGGCAGCAGCTTCAATGCCATAAGCTCCTTCGCCAAAATAAACCTGGTTTAAGTATGCCTGCAGAATTTCCTGTTTAGAAAACTTATAATCAATAATTAAAGCCAATAATGCTTCCTTCAGTTTACGCGTTATCGTCCGCTCCTGAGTAAGAAACATATTTTTAGCTAATTGCTGGGTAATGGTGCTGCCACCTTCTACCAAACCTCCGCTGCGAATATTTACTACTATCGCCCGAAAAATACCAATCAGATCAATGCCAAAATGTTTATAAAAGCGAGTATCTTCATTGGCGATAATGGCTTGTTGGACATATGGGGATATGTTGTTAATTGTAACAACAACCCTATTTTCTTCAAACAATTTAGAAATTAATTTCCCATTTATGTCAAATACCTGAGTAGCAGATACCAAATTGAGGTTTTCTAAACTATTAGTTCCTGGCAATCCCCAAAATGCATAACCTATATTGGCACACATAATCAACAGGATTGTACAAGCAACTATTTTTACTAGGTTCGTCGGCATGATTTACACACTCCTCGCAAAAATAGTATCCCCAGCAGGATAGCTTTTACAAGCAGGAATTATCAACCAAGTTATTTTATATACGAAAATTAGAAAACATAACAGCCCAAATGAAAACCCGCCTGTATGCAACCGTGATTGTGCTTATGCATTTGAAAACACCACTGTGGTAAAAATGTGGAATGCAAAAAATGCTTTGGACATGGGTCCAAAGCATTTTTTCTTCGGCTGCACATATTCGAATAAGTTGCAAAACCGTATGAAATCAAACACTATAATTCGGAGCTTCTTTCGTTATACTGATATCATGGGGATGACTTTCTTTTAGACCTGCACCAGTAATCCTGATAAATTGGGTTTTGTTAATAAGTTCTTCAATATTGCGCACACCACAATATCCCATACCGGCACGCAGACCACCAATGAGCTGGAATAAGGTATCAGCAACAGAACCTTTGTATGGAACCCTTCCTTCAATCCCTTCAGGTACCAATTTATCCATATTTTCCTGGAAGTAACGGTCTTTACTACCTTCCGCCATCGCGCCCAAAGATCCCATACCACGATATACCTTATAGCTTCTCCCTTGGTAAATTATGGTTTCCCCTGGACTTTCCTCTGTACCGGCTAGCAGATTACCGATCATTACGACCTGAGCACCAGCAGCAATGGCTTTGGTAATATCACCAGAATATTTGATGCCACCATCAGCGATAATCGGCACATTATACTCACGAGCCACTTTGGCACAGTTGTAAATAGCTGTAATTTGGGGTACACCGATACCAGCAATGACTCGGGTGGTACAAATGGAACCTGGTCCAATACCAACTTTAATCGCATCGGCACCTGCTTCAATCAGGTCACGGGTAGCTTCAGCGGTAGCAACATTTCCGGCAATGAGATCAACATGAGGAAATGCTGCTTTAATTTTCTTTACGGCGTTAATTACACCTAGGGAATGACCATGGGCAGTATCGACAACAATAACATCGACTTTGGCAGCTACAATGGCTTCCACCCGTTCCATCATATCTGAGCCAACCCCAACAGCGGCTGCTACCAATAAGCGGCCTTTAGGATCTTTAGCCGAGTTTGGATATTTTTGCGCCTTTTCAATATCCTTTATCGTAATCAAGCCTTTTAAGTTTCCATCAGCATCAAGCAATGGCAATTTCTCTATTCGGTGTTCACGTAAAATTTCCTTGGCTTCTGCGAGAGACGTTCCAACAGGAGCGGTAATCAGGTGTTCTCTAGTCATACAATCGCCAATTCTACGGTTTAGGTCTGTTTCAAACCGCAAATCGCGATTCGTCAGAATACCCACAAGTTTATTATTATCAGTTACCGGCACACCTGAAATGCGGTATTTTTCCATAAGATCATGGGCATCCTGTAAGGTATTGTTTGGAGATAAAAATATCGGGTCTACAATAATGCCATGCTCAGAACGCTTGACTTTGTCGATTTCATTAGCCTGACGCGCAATTGGCATATTTTTATGTATTACCCCTATGCCACCTTCACGCGCCATGGCAATCGCCATACGGGCTTCGGTGACAGTATCCATACCGGAGCTCATAATAGGAATATTAAGCTTAATATTCTTTGTTAGAGAAGTAGATACATCTACTTCTCTAGGCAGAACATCAGATTTTGCCGGTACAAGCAAGACATCGTCAAAAGTTAAGCCTTCGGGGCCAAATTTGTTGTCAAACATTAACTGACTCCTTTCATGCTACATCCTCTTAATTACGTATTTCTAAATATAATAACATAAATAAACTTACCAAATCTACCACTTTTTATGAATTAAATTAAAAAAATATAAAAACCATGATTTGTCATCATGGCTATAGAAAAAAATAAAGCAAGACTACCGTTCATTCAAATGAAAGCAATGCCTGATAAAAACCTGGCGTTGCTTGGCCAAGACGCACCAGATATCCCGTAACGTCGACCCGGTCCAAATATGAAAGCTAGTCTTTTCCCAGAATAAACGGTGCAAAGCCTAGCTCGCCCCAATAATAATTGTAGTAAATTTGAATGATACCACCAAGTCTTCGGCACAACATTTTTTTCACATGACTAAGCGAGCTAAAAAATAGCCGTGCGTGGGGATGAGCGCTGTTTGTAGCCGCTTGTTGGTAAAACTGTGCCGATTTATCAATAGTCACGTAAATTGACCAAAGATTAATAAGCTCCTGCAGGCTGGCTTTAATAATCACTGTATTATGGACAGCCTGCTGCCAGGCTGCATCGGCTCCTAGCAATTGCGACTCAGTTACATCCGGATACCGAATGATGTCATTTTCTATGGTATTGAGCTCAGATACTAGCTTTAAAAACTCAGCTTGAGAATGTTTGATAAGCTCAAGTACCGCTGAAATACTGTCGGTAGCAGTTTCATGCAGCATAGTTATCTGCCTGTTTAACGAAGTTTCAAGCTCAACTGCAAATTGTATAGGCATCATAGAAAACACCCTCTTTTCAATTTTGAGGCCATTCCGCATGCGAAATGGCCTCAAAATTATTTGTCAGACATTAATACGCCAGCTTTGCCGATATGCTGGGGAGAAGCCTCGCGCACTACAATAGTTACCGCTTCGGGCGGACACTTAGCTGTTTCTACAATGGCCTCAGTTACTTTTTTAACCATCTCTCTTTTTTGTTCCAACGAACGTCCTTCAAGCAAATCGATTTGTACTATTGGCATAGCTATTCCTCCTTGCATAAATTCTTAGAATTATCTTCGTTATCAACCAATATAATTCCTGCAAATGTAGACTGGAAGTAAACATTTTTCCATAGTTTATATATCTCTTTGACATACCAGAGTGTGCAACAACGCCGGAGTAACACTTTGGTTCTATTACTCATACAGTATAGTAAACACACCTTGTTATTTTAGATATTGAAGGAGGTCCATACTTATGAGTATATTTAGAGAACTTCGCAATGAATGCATAATTAAGGAACTACAGCGCGAATTAAACACAGATGTATTATTATTTGGATTTGACGGAATTATTTATTTTGGTAATCTACAAAAAATCGAGGATTGCCGCATAGCCTTTTTAACACCCGCCATCGAAGCCGAATCTAACGCAGAACTTCTTTCCCCTGGTGGAGAAGTTGTAGATGCAAAATTCATTCATGTTGATTTGTGGCAAATTGTTGCAAAGGCTACAGGAGTAAGAACAAGTCCATTTAGCAGTGAATTTTGTCCGGTTTCTAATGTTGCTGATAATCTGTCTCAAAGAACTGAGTCGAATGAGCGGCAAGAAAGCCGTGAGCTGATTTGCATTCTAAGGCGGATGATCGGTGATAATGTAATCATTACAACCCTTGGCGGCTTCATATTTCAAGGGACATTGGGTAATGTTGATGATGATTTGGCGTTTCTATCAGTGGATGAGATATTTGGCCCAGCTACCTCCTCCGGAATATCTGATAATACGGTAAGTACTGTTGTTATTAATCTCGAAGCTATTACATCGGCCTCCAGATCAACCGAATGTTGATGACATTACCTTTCGCTGCAAAGAAAAGATGTCAATCTAGTACTTGCTAAGGTAAAAGACTCGGTGATTTTTTTACCGGGTCTTTTTTACATAGCGCAATATTCGGGGAGGTCGAAGGATGCTGAGGGCTGTAGAATATTTGGGTAAAGTGGGCGTCGGGGTTACTATACCTCAGTTTTTTCGTGCGGAAGACGGTAATGTTTATGTAGTGAAATTCCAAAACCAGCAACCAGGTTCCCGAGTATTAGTAAGTGAATTTTTTGCGGCTAAGCTAGGAAAAATAATGGAATTGTGTTTTCCTCCAAGCGATATTATCGAAATTGAGGAACAATTGCTGATTGCCAATCCATGCCTGTTAGAATTAGGACTACAACCAGGGCGATATTTTGGTTCTCTCTATTTAGAGGAGGCAGAATATATTGGCAAAAATCGGTTGCACAAAGCGGTTAATATTGCGGATATGGCTGGTGTTATCCTGTTTGACCATATGTTTCACAATGCCGACCGTGCAAAAAACCAAAAAAATCTGCTACTTCGGCTCGAGGATGAGCATTACAAAATATACGCAATAGACAATTCACATTTGTTTAGGTCAAGCCGTTGGAGTATTGAAACACTTCATACACTTGCCCCCATAATAAAAACTTATTATTACCAACATTATCGGGATTTGCTTAAAAACTTTCTCAATGCCCAAGACTTTATCCCATACATTGACATCGTAAAAAAAATAAGTGATGAGCAAATAGATAGTATTGTGAATGAAATCCCCATAGAGTGGCTACCAACAAAAGCAGATCGTCTGGCGTTAGCAGAATATAGTAAACTCCGAAAAAACATGGTTGAGGAGATATGGATTAAACTCTGCCGTTTTATACCACGAAGCCGCGGTGGACGACGCTGGCTATTTGCCAACTAGTTGTATTTATGCTTGGCTTTTCTTTTTCTTTTTTTGCCACCATACGATACTATAAACAAGTATTACCAATAAAGTTATAAATATGAGTCGGCCCCAATTTTCTCCGGCAAAAACAATATCATGCCCCATAATTACTTTTATAACTACAGGGGGTAATTTGCCGAAAACAGTTGCTAAAAAAAAGTCTTTAAATGAAATCTTGCTAATCGCCGCTACCGCAGTAATAATACCTGACGGTGCCAGTGGCAATAGTCTGGCAATTAATAACGCCTTAAAGCCATTAGTAGCACTGTAGTTATCAACTTGTTCTAAATACCGACTTTTGGCTATCCAGCTTTCCATTGCCTGACGAAAAAAGTATCTGGCAAAAACAAACATTACGATAGCTCCAACTATTTCTCCCGCCCAGGAGATAATGACTCCCCAAAATAGTCCATATACAATACCAGCGGCACCGGATAAAATCATAAATGGAAAAACAACGGTAAAAGTCATTACCACAAATAAAATAATTGTGACGAGAATCGAGGCTGCTCCAAAAGATCTAAGATATTCAGCCAAAGCAGCAATATCGCCTTTTTCGATAATCGCATATGCATTATGAAAAAATTCTGGCTGCCACATATAGGTCAATCCACAAATTACAATAATAGCCAGCCAGCCAAGTAGTTTGTTCATGAAAATATACCTTCCTAGTTCCTCAAAAACAGCGCTGTATTCCAGCGCTGTTCAGGATTATTTCCATTGCGTAATTTCCTGTGTAAAAATATCGCAGGAAGCGTCTAACCAGTGGACGCAGTCAGAGCAACGCCTGACATAGTTGTCTTCTGATACATTCAGAAGCGAATAACCATAACCCATAGCGTTAATAATATGTTCAAATTTCTGACATTCTCTGGCAATGCCTTGTAATTGTTCTTCTGTATACTTTTTTTTCATGCCGCCACTCCTTGCAGTTATTTGCTAGTAGTGTGTGCGCAACAGTGAAAAAAAACAAGAAAATATTTTAGAAAAATTGATCCAAGTATGTATAAACCTGGTCTAGAATGTCAATATTAGTAATGTAAATTTTCTCCTCTCCCATAATTGGTGGCCTTTGTGCCGCCGCTTTTTTTTTTTACATAAACACACTGTAATGATCACAAAGCAAAAGCGCTTTGTACCTTGTGCTATAACCAAGGCTCAGCACAAATCAGATTTTTACCGGCAAAAAATCATACTAAATTTCTCACCGTACCAGTTTTGTAATGCTTGCCATACTCTTTCTAAATACTTTGGCGTACATACTGTCTGCTGGGCTGCCCGACGAGCCTCAAGCAAAATGTCTGTATCTCTGACAATATCGGCAATTTTAAAATCAGGCATACCATGCTGATGGGTACCAAAAAACTGGCCAGGCCCTCTTAAAAGCAAATCTTTCTCAGCAAGAATAAACCCATCATTTACCTCAGTCATAATTTTTAGCCGTTCAACAGTTTCTTCATTAGTACTGTCAGATAGCAGAATACAATAAGATTTATGCTGCCCTCGGCCAACCCGGCCACGCAACTGATGCAACTGTGCTAACCCAAAGCGTTCAGCACCCTCAATAATCATGACTGTGGCATTGGGTACATTAACCCCCACTTCAATAACAGTGGTAGTAATCAGGGCTTTGATCTCGCCTTTGGCAAAAGCCGACATAACGGCCTCTTTTTCCTGGGCTTTCATTTTTCCATACAGTAAACCGCAAGGAATCTTATTTAAGAACGTGGTTGACAGTTCTTCATAAAGGGCTACCGCTGATTGGGCTTCAATCTTTTCTGATTCTTCAACCAATGGACAGACAATATATACTTGCCTACCAGCTTTGATTTGGTCCACGGCAAAGGCGTAGACTTTACTGCGACGATCATTGCCTCGCAAAAAGGTGGCAATAGGTATACGTCCTGGCGGCAATTCACGTATTATGGAAACATCCAGGTCCCCATAGACGGTAAGCGCCATAGTTCTGGGGATTGGCGTGGCTGTCATGATAAGCACATCCGGATGTTTTCCCTTAGCTTCCAGGCAAGCCCGCTGACGCACACCAAACCTGTGCTGTTCATCGGTAACCACCAGGCCCAGATGCTTAAACTCGACATCATCCTGAATAAGTGCATGAGTGCCAACAACGATATCAATGATACCCTCTTTTATGTGTTGTAATACTTCATCTCTTGCTCTACGGGTAAGTTTACCTGTGAGCACTGCTAACCGAATACCTTGTGGTGCGAGCAGCTTGGCCAATGTATGATAATGCTGCTCTGCCAGGATTTCGGTAGGAGCCATCATGGCTCCCTGATAACCATTTTCTACTGTTTTGGCAAGTGCTATGGCCGCAATAACGGTTTTTCCTGAGCCAACATCGCCTTGAACCATGCGCTGCATAGGAGTAACATCTTCCATATCGGCCTTAATTTCACGCAATGCTTTGATGTGATCATTTGTTAAGGTAAAAGGAAGATTATTATAGACTTTAGCCACTAATTCGCCGTCAGGTGAATGTTTTATGCCCATGAAGTTTTGTTTGGTTTTTTGTTTTAAGTAGGCTAAGCCGCACTGCAATAAATACAGTTCTTCAAATACCAGCCGCCGACGGGCGGCGGCTAACGTATCCATATCGGTTGGAAAATGAATATTGATTATGGCTTGGCGCCGATTCATTAAATGGTAGCTCGCAATAATATCATTAGGCAAGGTTTCAGCGTCATCGGCATCAGATGATTCTGCGAAGAGGTGTAAAGCCTGCTGAACAAGTGACCTTAAAAGCCACTGCGGGATTTCTTCGGTAGCCGGATATACAGGTACAATCTGACCACTACCCTGGTTACAATCAGCAACAACCTCAACATCAGGTTTATTGATTTCAATGACGCCGTTACGACGCTGCACCTTGCCATAAATAATCAGCTCCATACCAGGCTGATACTTATTTTTAATATAAGATTGGTTAAACCAGATTAATTGAGCTAACCCAGTACTGTCTCTGACAGCAATCTTAACAATTTTATATCCACGGTGCGATGTAATCTCACTACTATGTATTACTGTTGCCCGAAAAGCCTCATGAAACCCATCAGTCAATTCAGCAATAAGTTTAAGCTTGCTGCGATCCTCGTAGCGGCGCGGATAATGCTCAAGTAACTGACCGACTGTAAAAATGCCAAGTTTAGCCAGCTTCTTGGCGTTGGCCGGACCAACGCCTTTGAGAAATTGTATTTTGGCAGATAATACATTTTGCAATAAAAATCACCTTGCGATTGGTTTACTCATGTAAAAGAGCGTTTAATTCTGCTAACAAAACTTCTACATCAACATCATGCATCTTGGCAGCGTTTTCAATACTTTCAGTAAGTGAGCCCATGCACCCGATACAGCCCATACCATATTTAGCAAAAATCTTACGAGCCTCTTGATGTGAGCGAAGTGCCTCAATTACGGGAGTACTTTTATTAAGCATACTTAAGCCCCCTATTTACTTATTTTTATTTCAATATAATACGCCCAAATCCTCCTAAAGGGCACTAAATACCCTATGTTTATGAAAAAACTTAGTAAAAGTATGATTTGGCCTTGCATATCCTCTGCAAATTGTGCTAAAATGGTCACGTTGAGTATATGAGGATGTTTCTTACAGGAGGTGGAAATAGATGGCAAATCTTTGTGAAATTTGCGGTAAAGGTGAGCGTTCCGGCTTCAATGTCAGCCATTCCAACCTTAAAACCAAACGCACCTGGAAACCTAACATACAAAGAGTAAAAGCTTTAGTACAAGGTGAAGTAAAACGAGTGAATGTATGCACCCGTTGTCTTCGTTCCGGTAAAATTCAACGTGCAGTCTAATACTTATAGATGGCAACGAAAGGACTTGATTATCAAGTCCCTTTTATTTTACCTCCTTTAAAAAGTATATTATGAAGCAAATGACTTATACCGAACAATAACCACAGGCATTATAAGAGGCTGTCTCAATTTGTTTATTGGGACAGCCTCTTTATTAACCCTATTTACCTTCAATACCTGCCAATATTTCTGCCAACTCTATTTCTGAAAACTGATACTTCTCATTGCAAAAATGACAGCAAACTTCAGCTTGTCCTTCGGTAAGCAGTTCTTTGATTTCATCCGCACCTAAGCTGACTAACATATTTTCTACTCTTTCCCGTGAGCATTGGCAGTTAAAGTATAGGTCCATCGCATCATAAACTGTCATTGGTAAACCGGCAAATACGGTTTCCAGAATACCTTTTGCATCTTGACCATTATATACCATTTGTGAAACTGGTAATATCTGACGTAAATTATCTTCAAGTTTATTGATGACTGCTTCTTCCGCTCCGGGTAAAGCTTGAATAAAAAATCCGCCCGCCGCAGCTACCGTGGTGTCAGGGGCTACCATTACGCCTAACGCGACACTTGATGGTGTTTGTTCAGAAACAGTAAGATATTGCGTAATATCTTCGGCAATTTCGCCTGATACCAACTCAGCGCTACCGGTAAACGGCTGTTTTAATCCAACAAAGCGCGTAACATATATATGGCCGTTTCCTACAGCCTCACCGACAGCTAATTTGCCATTATTCAACGGCAAATCGACATAAGGGTTTCTGACATAGCCGCGTACGGATCCATCGGGATAGGCATCGACTACAATCTCTTGTAGCGGACCATCGCCTGAAATTCTAACAGTCAAACTTTCTGCTGTCTTAAGATTGGCAGCCATTAACAGCGCACCAGTCATAGTACGTCCCAAAGCCGCTGTAGCTACTGGAAAACAATCATGACGTCGGCGAGCTTCCTCTACTAGGTTGGTAGTTATCGCGGCAAAACCGCGGATTCCAGGCGCTGTTGCCCGGATAAGATGGTCATGCATAAATAACCTCCACTTAGGCCAATGGCTCTGATATAATAGCTTGGCCTGTTGCTATATCTAGTATTTCTACTTTGTTGTCATTTATCCAGGCAACGGTGCTGCATCCGTCAGGGCGCTTGGTCATCCCTGGCGAGCCTGGATTTAGGTAAATAATACCTTCGCGTTTTTCTATTGCAGCAATATGTGTATGTCCAGTAATTAAAATATCAGCTTTCAAACGTTTGGCCATCGCTTGTTTGGTTTCTTCGGTCAGATTATGACCATGCGTTGCAACGATTCTTAAACCGTCAATTATAAGATAGGTATAAGGTGATTGAATAGGCAGATTGAGCACCATGCCGTCAACCTCGGCATCACAGTTACCGCAGACTGTTACGATAGGTACCGGACAATTGTTTAGTACCTCTGCCAATTGCTTTGGATTATATTCGGCAGGAATACTATTACGTGGTCCGTGATATAGCACATCACCGGCATGAATGATTAGATCAGCATCAAAAAAGTACTGGTTAAATACTTTTTGCCAGGTTTCCAAACACCCGTGTGTATCGCTAATGATTCCTATTTTCATAACAACCTCCGAACTACAGTTCCTTAATCAGATTCGCCATTTCAATAGCAGAAACAGCAGCATCAAACCCTTTATTACCAGCCTTAGTTCCGGCACGTTCGATAGCTTGCTCAATAGTATCTGTGGTTAACACGCCAAAGATAGTAGGAACACCGCTGGCTAAGCCCACCTGCGCTATCCCTTTCGATACTTCGGCACAAACAACGTCATAATGGCTGGTGCTACCTCTTATTACTGTACCTAAACAAATGATAGCATCATATTTTTTGCTCATAGCCATTTTCTGGGCAATAAGCGGAATTTCAAAAGCACCCGGCACCCAGGCAACCTCAATATTTTCCATGGATGCGCCATGACGTTTTAATGCATCTAAAGCACCTTCCAGCAGTTTAGTATTAATAAATTCATTAAATCTTGCTGTAACAATCCCAAATTTTAACCCTTCAGCGACTAAATGACCTTCCAAAGTTTTGATTGTGTTCATTATTATTGTGCCTCCTCATATTGTTTTAATATATGGCCAAGTTTAGATTTTTTAGCAGATAAATACCTGTTATTAAACTTGTTGGCAGGCATCTCTAATGGTATACGTTCTGTAATCGTCAAACCATAACCTTCAAGGCCGACACGTTTACGGGGATTATTAGTAAGTAATCGAATGCTGGTTAAGCCTAAGTCGGCTAAAATTTGGGCACCAATACCATAATCTCTAAGATCAGGAGGAAAACCCAGCAATTCGTTAGCTTCAACAGTATCTTTGCCTTTGTCCTGAAGGGCATAGGCTCTAATTTTATTAGCCAAGCCAATGCCTCTCCCTTCCTGACGCATGTAGAGCAAAACGCCAGAGCCTTCTTTTTCAATGCGTTTGAGGGCATGTGCCAGTTGCTCCCCGCAATCGCAACGTAATGATCCTAACACATCACCTGTTAGGCATTCAGAATGAACCCGAACCAAGACGTTCGGCTGATTGGTTACATTTCCTTTTACTAATGCAACATGGCATTGATTATCCAGCTGACTTTCGTAAGCAATCAGTTTGAATTCACCATATTTCGTTGGCAGATTTGTTTCTGCAACCCTAGTAATAAAACGTTCATGTTTTTTGCGATATTTAATGAGATCGGCAATGGTAATAATTTTAAGATTATGTTTTTTTACAAATTCCATCAATTCAGGTACTCGTGCCATAGTACCGTCTTCATTCATAATTTCGCAGATAACACCTGCGGGATACAGTCCGGCAAGTTTGGCTAAATCAACAGCTGCCTCGGTATGACCGGCCCGTCTCAATACACCGCCTTCACAATACCGCAACGGAAAAATATGTCCAGGACGTCTAAGATCACTGGCTACGGTTTTGGGATCCAGCACAGCTCGCACAGTCATCGCCCGTTCATAAGCAGATATACCGGTAGTTGTCTCTTTAGCATCGATGGATACGGTAAAAGCAGTGCAATGATTATCGGTATTTTCGACAACCATTGGGCCTATATCTAGCTCATCCAGCCTGCTGCCAATAATTGGCATGCAGATTAAGCCACGACCATAGGTAGCCATAAAATTAATGGCTTCTGGCGTTACCTTTTCGGCTGCCATAAGGAGATCTCCTTCATTCTCCCGATCTTCGTCATCAACCACCACAACCATTTTCCCTGCCTTGTAATCTTCAATAGCTTCTTCAATGGTGTTGAATTTCATAATAAAGGCCCCCATTTCCTCTGTTTATATAAAAATAAGACTTAGCGTGCAAATCCGTGTTGTTGCAAAAATTCCAGCGTGATTTGTTCGGCCGGTTTTGTATCCTGCCTAAAACCAAGCAGCTTTTCAACATATTTGCCAATAATATCTGCTTCTAGATTGACCAGTTCTCCTGTTGCTTTCAGACCCACTGTAGTATTAGCAGCAGTATGCGGAATAAGCGATACAGTAAACCAGTCAGAGCCGAAATCAACAACGGTCAGACTTGTACCATCAATAGCAATCGATCCTTTTTGAATAATATAACGCATAACTTCCGGCCCGGCACCAATCTTGACAACGACGGCATTATCATTTTGTTCTTTCGCTAAAATTGTTCCTACTCCATCAATATGACCACTGACAATATGACCACCCAGTCGGTCTCCCACACGAAGTGTACGTTCCAGATTAACAATATCACCAGGCTTAAGACGAGAAAGTGCTGTACGGTCAACCGTTTCCGGCATAACATCAGCGGTAAACCACTCACGACTATAATCAACCACTGTCAGGCAAGTGCCATTTACTGCAATGCTGTCACCTAGCTTGACATCTTCCAGGACTTTATGTCCAGCAACAGTCAAGCGGACTGCTTTGGCACCTCTGGTAATATGTTTAACTTTCCCCAATTCTTCCACAAGTCCGGTAAACATCTCGTCCCTCCCGTCCAGTTATATAGCCGGTAATTAATAAATCAGCACCAATGAGCTGAGTCGTTATATCTTCCAGCATAATACTCTGATCTACAGTATCTACGCCTATACCCCCCACTGGTGTTGGCGCAGTTTTACCTCCCAGTATTTTAGGAGCAATAAAGCAGTGGACTTTGTCAATAAGATTAGCAGCCAACAGCGCCGCATTAATGGTTGCGCCACCTTCTACCAAGACACTGGTAATGCGGCGTTCTGCTAGAACCTGAAACAACTGACGCAAATTAACACCTGTCGCTGTATGTTCAAGTACAAGCACCTCTACTCCCTGGCGGCGCAAAGCCTCTACACGATCCAAGGGTGCTTCGGTGGTTACGGCAATCATTGTTGGTGCTTGTCCATCTGTCACCACATTAGCGGTTAACGGTGTACGAGCCTTGCTATCTACAATTATCCTTACCGGATTTTTTCCACTTCCCTGCAAACGTGTAGTTAGCTTAGGATTGTCTGCCAATACTGTGCCAATACCTACCAGTATTCCATCATAGATATCTCTGAGTTTATGAACATATTCTCTAGCTTCTGCCCCAGTTATCCATTTGGAATGACCCGTGTGAGCGGCAATTTTGCCATCAAGCGACATGGCGGTTTTCAAAACAGCAAAAGGCATTGCGGTAGTTATCCATTTTATAAATACTTCATTAAGCTTAGCAGCCTCTGAAGCAAGTACGCCTTCAACCACTTCTATGCCGGCTGCTCTGAGACGCTCTAATCCTTTGCCAGCCACTAACGGATTCGGGTCAGTCATGGCGACAACTACTTTCTTAATCCCAGCCTGAATGAGTGCATCAGCACATGGCCCAGTGCGGCCATAGTGTGAGCAAGGTTCTAAGGTTACATATATTGTTGCATCTTTGGCTAAGTCGCCAGCTTGGGCCAAAGCATGGATTTCCGCATGAGGAGTTCCCGCCTGACGATGCCAGCCTTGACCAACAATCCGATCATCTTTTACAATCACAGCGCCAACCAGCGGGTTAGGGCTAGTTCTGCCTGCCGCATACTTTGCGATAGTTAATGCTTGGCGCATGTAGTATTGATCCATAAAAGCCAAGTCCTCCAATACCTAAAATGAGAAATAAAAAAACTGTTGATAGACTTTGGGGCTATCAACAGTTTTTTCGGCAAAAATGCAAAAATACCATTATGGTAGAATTTACGCCTTTTACCATCCAGACTATACTGTCGGCTTCGGAATTTCACCGAATCAACCGTTTAACGGCTCGCGGGCTGTACCGCCGGTCAGGAATTAAAAGATTACTCTTTTTCACCTTGCCCCAAAGGCCTAATTATGTAATTTAACTCATAATTACATTATCTACTATATATGTTACCATTAAACGACAATTTAATCAAGTCCCACGGATGGCATTTATTGCTTGCTGAATATCGGGTGCGCCATAAACAGCAGAACCTGCAACTAAAATATTGGCACCTGCAGCAATGACCTGTCGGGCGGTATCAGCATTAATTCCGCCATCCACTTCAATGTCAACGCTAAGATTTCGTTCCACCAGCATCCTTTTTAACCTCGTAATTTTGTCAACTGCACCTGGAATAAACTTTTGCCCGCCAAAACCGGGGTTAACACTCATAATAAGAATCATGTCAACATATGCAAGTACTTCTTCCACCGCAGCCAATGGCGTAGACGGATTAAGTGATACGCCTGCCCTTATTCCATATTCTTTTATGGTTTGCAGCAGCCGATGTAAATGAGGTGCTGTCTCGACATGAACAGTAATAATATCAGCCCCTGCTTTTGCAAATGCTTCAATCAAATCTTGCGGGTTATTAACCATTAAATGGACATCAAACGGTAGCTTAGTTACCTTTCGGATAGCAGCAACAACAGGTGGGCCAAAAGTCAAATTAGGAACAAAATGTCCATCCATAACGTCAATATGTACCCAATCGGCACCGGCTTGTTCAATTTTAATTATTTCATCTGCCAATCGGGAAAAATCCGCCGATAATATGGATGGAGCAATTTTGATTGTCTGTGTCATTAATACCCCTTCTTGTTTTCTTTAATTTCAGTCAGTATCTCAAGATAGGACTGATATCTGTCAGCATGAATACGTCCATCAGCTACCGCCTGTTTTACAGCACACTGTGGCTCTTTGTAATGTAGACAAGTGTTAAATTTACATTTTGGCGCGACTTTTGCCATTTCCGGAAAGTAATTCATGAGATGGGTTAACTCAATGTCAGTAAACTCAGTAAAACTAAATCCCGGAGTATCTACAACAAAACCTCCGCCAGCCAAGGGTAAAAGTTCAGCAAACCGAGTAGTATGTTTGCCACGGCCAATTTTGTGACTAACTTCACCAGTAGTTAGTTCAAGCCCTGGCTGAACCGCGTTAAGGATTGTTGATTTGCCGGCGCCTGATGGCCCCGCAAAGACGGTAATTTTGTTATAAAGAAGCGAGCGCAGTTCCTCAATACCTGTCCCCATCTTAGCAGATACCTTAAGTACCTTATAACCTATTTGCTGATAACGTTCGGCAAGTAGTGACACAGAATCAATATCTGCTAAATCAATTTTATTGATGCAGATAATAATTTCTAGTTCCGAAAATTCAGCAAGCACTAAAAATCTGTCGACTAATGTTGGATTAATATCAGGATTAACGGCAGCAAATGTCAACACGACTTGGTCAATATTGGCAACCTTAGGGCGTTTTAACAAACTGCGCCGAGGTAATATTTCCTCAATAACTCCCCTGTCGGGGCCGGCCATAGTATAGGACACTTCATCACCTACAGTAAGCGAAAAGCGTTCCTTCTTAAACCGGCCACGTAAACTGCAACTAACAACCTTGTTACCTGACTGTACATAGTAGTAACTGTTGTAGGCTTTTACTACAATACCGTTGAGCACACGAGTCCTCCTAACGTGTTAAAAAACCATGTTACCTGAATACATGAGAATTGTTACATAATTCCTCGATGATCCACTTTCTACAAGGTCTGTTCTTGTAACAGTTTCTCATTAATATATACCTGAACACGTACCTGCCCGATGCCCTCGATTGTTTTCTCCACTTTAGAACCAGGTTTATGGGTACCTTCATAGACCACCCGGCGACCGTTGGTGTCGGTAACAACGATTTGCAGCGGTTGGCGTGCCGGACCATCAGGTACTGTTACTTGGACAACGGCTCGTTTAACAGCCCCGGGTACTCCTTTGGCAACAGAAAAATCAACAGTTGTTCCTTCATTAACTTCAGTAGCCGGGGGAGGATTTTGGCTGATGATCGTTCCTGGCGGATATTTATCATTGGCGATCTCGGTTACCTGTCCCTGTTTAAGTTTTAAACTTTCAAGCTGAGTAGCCACCGTATCCAACAATGAACCTTGGAAATCAGGCAGCACGACTTTTTTCGGTTCAGCACCTTTACTTATCACAAGATCAATGGCTGTGCCTTTCGTTATTTGAGCCGGCGGCCGAGGATTCTGATTAATAACTAAATCCTGTGCAACATCTGAAGAAAACTGCTCATCAATACGGCCTAATTTCAGGCCATAATTTTTAATCTGCAATTCTGCATCACGGCGCTTAAGACCACGCAAGTCAGGGACGCTAATAACTTCGCCCCCTTTGCTAACCGTGATGGTTATCAACCGCTGTTCTTTTACCGTTGTGCCTGCTTCCGGCTGTTGGGAAATTACATAACCTTCCGGCACCTTGTCGCTAAAAGCTTCCACTACCGAAACTCGGAGATTATGGCTGGTGAGAATATCTTTCGCAACTTCTACCTGTTTTCCAACAACATTAGGAACTATCATTTCACTTAAACTCCAGAATTTCCCAAATCCTAAAAAGGCTGCAAGGGCTGAGCCTACCAATATAAGTAGTAGTACTGTCCCTAGCCAGACCTTAGATCGCTTTTTCTCTTTTCTCTTGGGAGAGTGAATATCTCCCTGAGCCGTTACTCGCGGCTCCTCCTGTTCTGACGTTGTTGTAATTTGCGGCAGTATCTGGGTAGGAAAATCATTACGAGATAATCTGCGAGTACGATCATCGCTCAAATAGTTCTGCGCCATCTTCAAATCGGCAATCATTTCTCCAATATCATTAAACCTAGCTGCCGGCTCTTTGTGGATGGCCTTCATAACAACAGCTTCGATCAGCGGAGGTATTTCACGATTCAGCTCACTAGGTGCTTTAGGTTCTTCTTGTAAATGTTTTAGGGCAATACTAATGGGTGATTCACCTGTAAACGGAACTTGGCCTGTCAGCATTTCATAAAGCACGATGCCAAGCGAGTAGATATCTGATTTTGCACCAACAGCAGCACCTTTGGCTTGCTCTGGCGAAAAATAATGCACTGAACCAATAATAGTTCCTGAGTTAGTCATTGTGGAGGAAGTAACTGCTCTGGCTATGCCAAAGTCAGTCACTTTTATTCTCCCAGTCCGAGTGACTAAAATATTATGCGGTTTGATATCACAATGAATCAAATTATTCTGGTGGGCGTGTTCAAGCGCCTCCGCTATTTCAATGGCAATACGCACAGCCACTTCTACAGGCAACGGCGCTTCGCGCTCAATTTTATCTTTCAGCGTTTCACCAGATATGTACTCCATAATAATGTAATAGGTTTGCTCATCAAGACCAACATCGTAAATATTCACGATATTAGGGTGAGAAAGCCGGGCTGCAGCCTGCGCTTCCCGACGAAAACGGCTGACAAATTCTTCGTCATCAGTAAACTGGGAACGCAGCACTTTAACAGCTACCGAACGGTCCAGCAGTTTGTCATGAGCACGATATACGTCGGCCATGCCACCGCCGCCGATTCGTTCTAATATTATATAACGATCATCCAGTGTGCGATTGAGCATCAGTTCCCTCCCCCCTAACGTAACGCCTGTAGAAAAATTTGCCTGGCTGCCGGTGCGGCGAAGGCACCTCCTGAACCGGCATTTTCAATAATAACAGCTACTGCGATTTGCGGATTATCGGCTGGAGCAAATCCAATAAACCAGGCATGGGGTGCGCCGTGAGGATTTTCGGCTGTACCTGTCTTACCTGCAACCTTAATACCGCGTAGTGCAGTTGCACTGCCTGTCCCTTGATTTACTACAGTGACCATCATATCAGCAACCTGACTAGCAATTTTTTCATCCACTGGTGACAGCCATTTTTCCGGTATAGTTTCTTTGAGAACCGTGCCGTCAGGCGCCGTGATTCTTTGCACTAGATATGGTTTCATTATAGTTCCCTTGTTCGCAAAGCTCGATACTACCATCGCCATGCTCAGTGGTGTAACTAAAAGACTTCCTTGGCCAATACCAATTTGGGCTAAATCGCCATCACTCAACCTAGAAAAATCAGGTAGTCTACCGGGACTTGCCAAAATATCGCCGTCAAGCTGCTGGTTTAACCCAAAACGTTCGTAGTGTTTAGCCATTTTATCGCGCCCTAAGTCGAGTGCTAATTGACCAAACGTAACATTACAGGATAAAGCCAACGCTTGTTCCACATTCACCTTACCATGAGCCTGGTGATTGGCTTCCGGTAAAATATAATCAGAGCCGATGGTAAGTGACCCGGTACATGTAAACTTCCGATCGGCATTTACTACCTGTTCGG
>NZ_JBYKYF010000024.1:1329-19364 GCF_057736855.1 Sporomusa sp. | reverse complement strand
GCAAACAACCTCATTGCCTTCACGTGTAAACAGTTTATGCGGTTTCACGAAAATATACACATATAAATCTCCGGGCGGCCCACCACGCTGTCCTGCCTCACCTTCATGAGCCACTCTAAGTCTTGAGCCGTTATCAACACCGGCAGGAATCTTAATCTTGATTTTGCGTTTAACGCGGACTTTACCCCGGCCATTACATTCTTTGCAAGGAGTTCTGACGATTTTTCCTTCCCCGCGGCAACGATCACAAGTTCTCACATTGACCATACGACCAAACGGCGTGTTTTGCGTTATTTGTATCTGACCTGTGCCGCGACATTCAGGACAAGTTTCAGGATGTGTTCCTGGGGCAGCGCCTGAACCTTGACAGGTAGTGCAATCTTCGGTACGCGGTACTTGGATTTCAGTTTCTAAACCAAAAGCGGCTTCTTCGAAACTAATTTCCAAATCATACCGTAAATCAGCACCTCTTTCAGGTCCGGCCTGGCGTCCACCGCCAAATCCAAAGCCTGCCTGCCCAAAAAACATATCGAAAATATCTGAAAAACTACCGGACCCAGCACTACCGCCAAATCCGCCGAATCCGCCAAATCCGCCACCGCCATTAGCGGCGTCGAACGCAGCATGACCAAATTGGTCATACTGCGCCCGACGCTCAGGGTTGGACAGAATCTCGTAAGCTTCATTTACTTCTTTAAACTTTTCTTCAGCTTCTTTGGGATTATCGCGATTCACATCAGGATGGTATTTGCGGGCCAATTTTCGGTAGGCTTTTTTGATTTCATCTTCAGACGCGTTTCTGGATACGCCAAGCACTTCGTAATAGTCTCGCTTACTCATTCACACCATCCCAAACTAATTATTTCTTATCTTCATCCACCACTTTGTATTCGGCATCAACTACTTTATCATCACCAGGGGTGCTGTGTGAAGCTTGTTGACTTCCAGCACCTCCCGCTGCTCCCTCAGTCTGGGCAGAGGCTTGGTACATTGCACTAGATAATTCATAAAGCGGTTTGGTAAGAGCTTCTGAAGCAGCTTTGATAGCCTCAATATCACTGCCTTTCAGTGCTTCTTTCAACTTATCGACCGCTTTTTGTACTTGTTCCACTAGGGTTTTATCAGCTTTATCACCAAACTCTTTAATGGTTTTTTCTGCATTATATACTAAGGAATCGGCATTGTTGCGAATTTCAATTTCTTCTTTGCGTTTCTTATCTTCAGCAGCATGCGCTTCTGCTTCTTTAATCATTCTTTCTACTTCTTCCTTGTCAAGTCCACCGGAAGAAGTAATAGTGATTTTTTGTTCCTTACCAGTTCCCAAATCTTTTGCCGATACATGGACAATACCATTGGCATCAATATCAAAAGTAACCTCAATGCGTGGTACACCACGTGGAGCAGGAGGAATTCCAGAAAGTTCGAAACGTCCCAGTGTTTTGTTATAGGCAGCCATTTCACGCTCGCCCTGTAATACATGAATATCGACAGATGGTTGATTATCGGCTGCAGTTGAGAATATCTGGCTTTTAGAAGTCGGAATGGTTGTATTACGCTCAATAATTTTGGTAAATACCCCACCTAAAGTTTCGATACCCAAAGACAGTGGTGTAACATCGAGTAACAACACGTCTTTTACATCACCAACAAGGACTCCGGCCTGAATGGCTGCGCCAATGGCTACACACTCATCAGGGTTAATACCTTTATGCGGCTCTTTGCCTAGGAATTTCTTGATAGCTTCTTGAACTGCTGGAATCCGTGTAGAGCCGCCAACAAGAATAACTTTATCGATATCTTTAGGTGTCAATCCGGCATCACTTAATGCCTGACGGGTTGGTCCCATAGTTGCTTCCACTAAATCAGCCGTCAACTCTTCAAATTTTGCCCGTGTAAGAGTAACATCAAGATGTTTCGGGCCAGTTTGGTCGGCAGTAATGAATGGCAGGTTGATATTGGTAGTAAGAACGCCTGACAATTCAATTTTTGCTTTTTCCGCTGCCTCTTTCAAACGTTGCATAGCCATCCGGTCATTGGACAGATCAATACCTTGCTCTTTTTTGAATTCACCTATCAACCATTGTATGATGCGCTCATCAAAGTCATCACCGCCAAGTCGGTTATTACCGCTGGTGGCTTTAACTTCGAAAACACCGTCGCCCAGTTCTAAGATGGAAACGTCAAACGTACCACCGCCCAAGTCGTATACTAAGATTGTATGGTCGCCACCTTTATCCATACCATAAGCCAGGGCAGCAGCCGTAGGTTCATTGATGATACGGAGCACTTCAAGACCGGCAATAGCACCAGCGTCTTTAGTTGCTTGACGTTGGCTGTCAGTAAAGTATGCAGGAACAGTAATAACCGCCTGGGTCACTTTTTCTCCAAGATAGGCTTCAGCATCTGCTTTGAGTTTTTGCAGAATCATGGCTGAAATTTCTTGAGGAGTATAGTCTTTGTCATTAATTTTCACTTTATAGGATGTCCCCATGTGACGCTTGATCGAAATAACAGTACCTTCTGGGTTGGAAACCGCTTGACGTTTTGCAATTTGTCCAACAAGACGTTCACCAGTTTTTGAAAAACCGACTACCGAAGGTGTAATACGACTGCCTTCTTGGTTAGGAATAACTACTGGTTCGCCGCCTTCCATTACAGCTACACAGGAGTTTGTAGTACCAAGGTCAATACCAATTACTTTTGCCATTGTTTATTTCCTCCTTAAGCAAACTTTCCTACAACTAATTCCCTACTACTTTTACCATACTGGGTCGGACTACCCGCCCATTGACTTTGTATCCTTTTTGGAATTCTTCAACAATCATTCCATCTGGTTGACTGCTATCCTCTATACGCATTACAGCCTCATGCTGAGTAGGATCAAATTGATTTCCTACCGCACTAATCGGTTCTACCCCTAATTGTGAAAGGGTATTCGTGAGCTGGCGGAAAATCATTTCTATACCAGTAGTCAGGGCAGTTATATCAGTAGTTGCCGTACTGGCAGTTGCCCGCTCAAAATTATCGACTATTGGCAAGAGTTGGCATACGATACGCTCTGTAACTATCGCTGACAATTCTTCTTTTTCCTGACGAGTTCTGCGCCGGAAATTATCAAAATCGGCTTGTAACCGTTTATATCGATCAGTCATCTCATCAAGCAGACGGCTTTTTTCTTCCAATGCTGTTATAAATTTATTTACGTCATCAGGCTGAAAACATATTTGACCGCTATCCTCTGATGATGTTTCGGTAGTTTGACTGTCATGTTGTTGATTATCTTGATGTAAGTTGTCTTGGCTTGAATTATCTTGGCCTGTTTCAGACTGCTTTTGTTCTTGTTCTGCCACGAACTCCACCTCCACTTAGTTAGAAGTCAGGCATGCCACTATCTGCACTACCTGTCTTCTGGGCATTAGCACCCTCTTCTTTTTTCTTAATTATGGTGTCAATTCGTAAAATAGCCACAGCTACTTCACCGGCTGCTCTTATTGCATGAAGTTTTACTGGAACCGGATCCACAACACCGCGTTCCAACATATCAGCCACTTCACCGCTATCACAATCCATACCTAAAGAATCGCTGTTCTGAGTAGTCTGCGCAGCAATAATATTCTCAACTTTTTCGAGAGGATTAAATCCGGCATTTTCCACAATTTGTGACAAAGGTTGCTTAAGGGCGTTAACTACACAATCCAGACCATATGCAGCCATACCTTTAAGGTTATCGCGATATTTACTAATTTGTCGGGCAATAGCGATTTCAATCGAACCACCGCCCGGCACATAGCCGCCCTTCACTGCTGCCTGCACACTGGACGCAGCATCTTTGGCAATGCGTTCGCGTTCCCCTACAACCTCTTCGGTAGCTGCACCCACCAGAATACTCGCCATTGGCTTGCCACTGCCGCCAATAACCCGTACTTGTTCCAGTTTTTCATCCTGATATACCCTTTGCGCAGTCCCTAAGTATTTTTCAATATCAGCTTGTTCTTTTTTCAGCCCGGTGCGTTTTATCATCCGTGCTCCTGTATGGTCAGCTACTCGGCGCAAATCTTTGGAAGACACCCTTTGAATGACCATAATATTGGCATCGGTGAGAATTTCTTCGGCAGCACTATGTACGCCGCGGTCAACCATAACTACATTTACGCCCAAATTAACGATTTTATGCAGATTGGCTTTAAACTCTTCCTGCAGAGCGATAGAACGTTTAAAACCGGCTTCTGTACTTAGGGCCTCATCCTTAATTTCTTCTGGTTCAAGTGCATCATCAATAAGAAGTATTTTGGCATTAAGTATTTCATCCGGCATTTCTTGTGTCATCCGTTCCTGGTCGACAATAACACCTAAAAATACTTCATTGCTAGCACCGGCTTCTGCCGTTATGATATCGGCGAGTTTAAAATTAGCTTCGTTAAGTTTTTCTACGCCAATTAATTTCGCCGCTTCTACCACCAGATCGGCAATGTCTTCATGTTCCCGTCCGGCAATCATCGCGATATTGCGAAGCATTGGGTCATTTACGTCAGTAATGGTACGGGTACGTTCCTTTATGCTGTCCATGGCTTTGGCAACACCGTACTTAATTCCTTCAATGACCCTGGCAACAGGTACACCGCGCATAACCTGATTTACGCCTTCGGCAACTAAACTACCAGCCATAATGGTAGTGGTAGTCGTACCATCTCCTACCTCGGCTTGCTGGGCTTTAGCAGTATTTATAAGCATTTTTGCTGCCGGATGATTGACATCCATCTTATCTAAGATGGTAACACCGTCATTGGTAATAATTACTTCACCAAAACGGTCAACCAGTAAAGTATCTAGTCCTTTAGGGCCGATTGTTCCCTCAACGGCTGCCGTAATTGCCCGCACAGCATTGGCGTTAGTTAGCAGCGCAGCTAAGCGTTCATCCACATCAGCGCCACTGCCAGCCTGTTTTAAATTCATGAATTTCCTCCCACCTATACCATTTTATACTTTTTTAGAATTTCGCCTAAATGGCGCTGCATAAATTTAAGTACAGACATAGTTTTACCATATTCCATCCGGGTAGGGCCAAGAACAGCAACCGTTCCTACCACTTGCCCATCAATACGATAGGTAGCTTGAACAACACTACAGTCATGAATACCTGTGTATTTATTTTCTTTACCAATGGTAACAACCACGCCATCACTATCGGTCATATGAAGAATATCGCAAAGTAAGCGATCTTCTTCCAACATGGTTAAAAGCCCCTTGACTTTATCAACATCCCTGAATTCAGGTTGACTTAGCATTTGCGTCGTACCACCAAGATAAACTTTTTCCTTTTTATCGACAGTAAGTACCTGTTTTATTAAATTAACAGCTCTTTCGTATAGCCGCGGGTCAGGTAAAATATCTTTTTGAATATTTTTTAGTTTATCTGGAGTAATACGCTCAATCGCCAAGCCTCCCAAATGGGAGTTTATGGCAGTAGCCATACGGGTCAAATCGTCAAGAGTAAGGCCTTCAGGGATTTCAATGATTTTATTTTCTATCAATCCGGTATCGGTGATGATAACTACAACAGAGCGACGTTCATCAAGCGGTAAAAACTGAAGGTATTTAAAAGTACATTGTGAAACTTGCGGTGCCAGTACCATGGAAACATTGCTAGTTAAGCGGGAAAGAATCTTAACCGTTTCCTGAAATACTTCTTCCATCCGCCGTGCTTTAGTCTTATACCAATTGTCGATGATCTGAACATCTTTTTCAGAAATTTGGGGTGGGGCTAGTAAACAATCAACATAAAAGCGGTAGCCTTTGACTGATGGTATTCTACCTGATGAAGCATGTGGTTGTTCAAGATAGCCTAACATCTCCAAATCCGCCATCTCATTACGGATAGTAGCCGAACTTACTCCCAAATTATATTTTCGGGCAATCGTCCGCGATCCTACCGGTTCGGCGGTGGAAATGTAATCATCAATAATAGCATGAAGAATTCGTCGCTTCCTCTCATCTAACATTGACTCCGCCTCCCTGTTGTTAGCACTCATATTAGTCGAGTGCTAACGCCTACTAAAAAAATACCACTCATTGGGTGTAATGTCAAGATAGTATGGCTTATCTCTATCAGCTAATCTGGCAAAAAACTTTGAAAGACAATATTGCCGAACTTCATCCCTTTATCGGTAAGCCAAATCCGCTCATCATCAGATAATACCAATCCTTGCTGTTGAAGCCTTGCAATATTTTCACCAAATAAGCTGAAGAAATCGACATTAAAAACTTGTTTAAAATCACTTAACCGCATTCCTTGAGTAGTGCGTAATGCCAAAAAAACAAATTCAGCCATAGATTCGTCCTGGGTCAGCACATCCTCCACAGCAATTGGAGAATCTCCTGCTGCTATCGCCCGGATATATTCTTCAATTCCTGTTACCGCACTCATTCGTTGCCCATGTAAAAAGGAGTGAGCTGCAGCTCCAAGACCTAGATAGGGCTGGTAATGCCAATATTTCAAATTATGTCGACAGGCAAAACCAGGACGGGCAAAATTTGAGATTTCATAACGTTCTAAGCCTTGACTTGGTAAAAAATGCGCCATCATCTCGTACATGGCTTCTTCATCCGCTTCATCCGGTAACGCAACAAGTCCTTTTTCGTAGGCCTCTGCTAACGGGGTCCCTTCTTCCAGTTTCAACCCATATACCGAAATATGAGTAGTATGTAACGTTACCGCTTGCTCAAGTTCCCAGGCAAAGCCATCTACCGTTTGACCTGGTAAACCATACATTAAATCAATACTTATATTATGGAACCCAACGTCTTGTGCATATTCTAAAACGGTTACACTATCACTCGTTTGATGGATACGTCCCAAATTGGCCAGTAAAGCATTATCAAAAGACTGAACACCAAAACTCAGTCGATTGATCCCGGCAGCTTTTAACATAGCTAGTTGCTTTCGCGTTACTGTGCCTGGGTTTACTTCCATGCTGATTTCAGCGTTGACTTCGATGGTAAAACTATCATATATACTGGATAGTATCTGTTCCAGCAAATGAACTGGCAGAACACTGGGCGTACCGCCGCCAATGTATATTGTATCAACAAGCGGTTTAGATAGTTTACCGCCCTGGTCAACAATTTGCTGACACAAGGCGGTAGTGTAGGCGTTAAATAGATGTTCTGCTCCCGAATAGGAAGAAAAATCGCAATACAAGCATTTCTTCCGACAAAAGGGGATGTGAACATATAGGCCAAGTTTATCCATAGTCGCTGCATTAATCCATTTTCAAAATGGCCATAAATGCTTCTTGCGGTACTTCAACACTGCCCACCTGTTTCATCCGCTTTTTACCCTCTTTTTGTTTTTCCAGCAATTTGCGTTTACGAGTGATATCGCCACCATAACATTTTGCAAGTACATCTTTTCGCAAAGCACGTACAGTTTCCCGCGCTATAATTTTGCTACCAATAGCGGCTTGGATAGGTACCTCAAACATTTGGCGGGGTATAATCCCTTTGAGTTTTTCTGCAAGTTGCCGCCCCCGCTGGGTTGCTCTGTCCCGTTGAACAATTACACTTAAGGCGTCAACTGGGTCACCATTTAGTAAAATATCCAATTTTACTAAATCTGATGTCTTGTAGCCTAACAATTCATAATCAAGCGAAGCATAGCCGCGGGTCGAAGACTTCAACTTATCAAAGTAATCATATATAATCTCGCTTAAAGGTAAATGATATGTCAGCATTACCCGGGTAGTATCCAGATATTTCATGTCCTTGAACTCGCCACGTTTATCTTGCGACAATTCCATGACAGCGCCCACAAACTCGTTTGGAACCATAACCGTGGCTTTTACATATGGTTCTTCTACGTGGTCGATCTCCTGTGTTGGTGGCAATTTAGACGGATTTTCAATATCGATAACTTCGCCGTTTGTTTTATACACTCGGTAAATTACACTCGGTGCGGTAGTAATCAGCGTCAAGTTATACTCACGTTCCAGGCGCTCTTGAATAACATCCATATGCAGAAGCCCCAGAAAGCCGCAACGAAATCCAAAACCAAGCGCGATAGAAGTCTCAGGTTCAAATACCAGTGAAGCATCATTTAGTTGAAGTTTTTCCAGAGCATCACGCAAATTATCATAATCAGAACTATCTACAGGATATAAACCACAATACACCATCGGAGTAATTTTACGGTACCCTGGCAACGGTTCAGCCACCGGCCGCTCCGCACTGGTAATGGTGTCACCTACCCGCGTATCTTTTACATTTTTGATACTGGCAGCAACAAAACCAACTTGTCCTGGACCTAACTCGCTAACATTGGTAAGGTAGGGTTTAAATATGCCTACTTCGGTTACTTCAAAAACCTTATTTGTTGCCATCATTTTGATTTTCATACCAGGTTTGATGTAGCCATTCATAACCCTGATATACGCAATTACGCCTTTATAGGGATCAAAATGTGAGTCGAAAATAAGTGCACTCAAAGGTTCTTCATAATTACCTTTCGGAGGAGGAATTTTTTTAACAATAGCCTCAAGAATTTCTTCAATGCCTATTCCCGTCTTGGCACTTGCTAAAACAGCCTCTGAAGTGTCTAAGCCAATAACGTCCTCAATTTCTTGCTTAACCCGTTCCGGCTCAGCACTCGGCAAGTCAATTTTATTGATTACTGGAATAATCTCTAAATCATGTTCTAATGCTAAATATACATTAGCCAGCGTTTGAGCTTCAATCCCCTGAGCAGCGTCTACGACTAAGAGAGCTCCCTCACAAGCAGCCAAGCTACGGGAGACTTCATACGTAAAATCAACATGTCCTGGAGTATCAATAAGGTTGAGCATATACGTTTCGCCATTTTTTGCAGTATATGACAAGCGAACAGCTTGAGCTTTAATAGTAATACCGCGCTCACGCTCAAGTGCCATCTGGTCCAAAACCTGATCTTCCATCTCGCGGGCAGAGAGAGCACCAGTATATTCCAACAACCGGTCTGCAAGCGTCGACTTGCCATGGTCGATGTGGGCGATAATAGAAAAATTGCGAATATGTGATGTATCCATCAAATTGGGGCTCCTCCCTGGTATAAATAAGGTTTTTTACACATTACACTAAATTATACCATTAGCTGCCCATGAACTGCAAGCACTACCTATATTCGCGAATATATTGCTTAACCTGCGTTACCATCGCTTGCGCCTCAACTTTTAGTGTTTTGAAAATAGGTTCAATATAAGATTTTATGCAGGTCCAGTATTCAAGCACCTGCTGCTTTGCCGTAAACGCTTCTGTCACAAACTGTCGGTACCACACATCAAACCAATACCATACACGTGATCTGTTTAATGTTTCTCTGGTAGTCGGAATGGTAATATAGTGGTTTGCAATTTGTACTATAATACTGGTATCTGTCCGGACAATATGTGCGATTGAATCTACTATTCCCAATGGTAAACCATAACCAAAAACGTAAGCAGAATATCCATCTTCCCGGTTAGAACCGATATAAAAGAAGCGTTCTTCTTCTTGCCGTTGGGTAAGCGTGGCCAATTGGTGTTCTGCCAACCCGACACCAATGATAACAATTACCAATAATATAAAAATTCCTCGAACAATAATTCCTACGTCATGTGACGCCACGCGTTCAAACACGTGCCCCCTCCTTCGCTCGCTAACGACTCTCAGCAAGTATTTCCGCGAGTAAATCTCCAAATATTTCTATGCTACGAATGGCTTCTTCTTTGCTGCTTTCCTGCGAACCCACTTCTATTAACAGTGCCCGAGGATGAAGATGCTGATTATAGCGCCATTCCACCAATTGAATACCGCGACATAACCCCGGCATTTTTGCATTTAGCTTAGCGTCAATTAACTTTGCAAACGCATGATTCTGCTGCCAATGCGGTTGAGGCAAATCCTGTTGTCCGGTTGCTACAACAATAGTAATTTTGGCCATTGGGACATCGTTAACCATCAAAGTTACATTTTCCCGTTTATCGGCATCACGGTGAATATCAAAAATCATTTGGATTGTCGGATTATCGGCAAGCATTTTTCGGGCAGTAATTTCCGAAGGTCCATAGGCTTTCATAAAACTGGGGTAGTCGTGAATCGTGGTATTGTGAATGGCCTTTACTCCATTTTTTTCTAACTGCCTAGCTAATGCTGCTCCAACTTCTACGATTTCACCATGCTGACCACCAGGTCGGTGCGTCACTCCTGAATTGGGAATAAAGGCCTCCGCAGTATGGGTATGGTAAATCCCGACAAGTGGTTTATCAGTATTTACTATACTTCTCCGATCAAATTCAGGAAAGTTCGGTAATGTTGCTGCACTGACAACAGGCGATGCTGATTTTTTAAACGCCAGCATAAAAGGAATTTCTTGCGTAAGCAGTGTGCGTAAATCTCTGAAATCAACGCCAGAGAATACCCGCATTATTTTATTAGCAAAGCTTTCTTGATTAGGTGTTGGTGTTATTTTAACTATACTTTGTGGCTGAACTGTCTGCGAAAAACCGGGAATACCTAAAAAGAGCACGTCCTTCCCTTTGGGCCACAAAGAAGGCAGATATTGTCCGTAATAAACGAATCCGCCGCTGACTGGCACTGCACTGTTAGTCAGGTTACGATATGTACTAAAAAATAATCCGCATGCGATCACTACCATCACTACAATTAACATTATGTTAGAAATTTTTGAAGTAAGGTAAACTTTCAGAGAAATATACCAAAGTCTGTTTTTACTTCTTTGTTTCCGCTCTTTTCTTGTAAGCATTATCGCCTCCGCCAGACTCCCACATCAGTCTTTGCTATTTTTGTTTACATACAATGTATATGCCTGGCAGTAGATCGATATTACAATTATTAGCGGACTAGTTATCAATGTAAATACATGTGAATATTCTCATAATCAATGTTAGGATGCATTGCCTGATTAATGCCACCAGCCACAACGGCTGCTATATCTTCGATGAGCCTATCCACTTCTTTAGGCGTTACCATAAGATCTCCCAACATTTCAGGCATTACCTGACGTACAATCGTCTGCCTGTCCTGGTCAGACAAATTGGACATACTCTTAAAATACCGGCTAAAAGCCGCATGTTCTTGCAGTGTGTTAATGGTATCCATGGCAATGGTTGAAGCATGCACAACGGTTGGTACGCCAATGGCCACGACAGGCACTCCTAAAGAGGCTTGTGTAATCCCAAAACGCTTATTGCCTACACCGGAACCTGGATGAATACCTGTATTGGCTAATTGGACAGTCGTGATTACCCGTTGACTGGAAGCTGCGGCCAAAGCATCAATAGCGATTACCAAATTAGGTTTGACATTGCTCACAATTCCATGGATAATTTCAGCCGTTTCCATACCCGTAACCCCTAGCACTCCAGGAGAAATTGCACATACTGAGCGTACTCCTCCTTTTAGTTCTGGTGATAACATCTCCTGCAAATGCCGGGTAACAACAATCTTTTGTGTAGCTCTTGGCCCCAATGCATCTGGTGTAACATTCCAATTGCCTAGACCGACAACAAGAACAGTTGCATTACGAGGCAAATTAACCAGTCCTGCCAATTCAGCAGCAAGGAAGTTCATAACTTTCTCTTGCAAGGGAGTATTTTTATAGCGTAAGCCTGGTGCCTCAATGGTAATATAGCGTCCCACAGCCTTTCCCATCATTCGTTCAGCCTCAGGCGTAGTTATATTTACACGCGTGATAAGGACATCCTCATCTTCACTGGTTTCAACGATTACACCGGGAATGTCTTCTCGTACATGTCTGGTCAGCATTTCCCTCGCCTCTAAGGCTAAATCGGTTCGTACAGCATTACAAACTTGATCCACGAATTATTCCCCTTCCTAAATATTGTTCAGACCTATCTTATCCTAAAAAAAAGTTGGCTATGCAAACCCAATTGCTTTTACTTTATTGCTTGCTTTTTCCTGTTAGGCATGCTAAAATAGTTCAGTAACGTATACATAAGATAGGAGGTGAACTACTTGCCAAATATTAAATCATCTGAGCGTAGCGTAAAAACTGACGCAGAACGGCGTGCCCGCAATTTTTCGGTAAGATCAGCAATTAAGACTTCAATCCGTAAGGTAGAAGAAGCTGCACGTGCCGGTAAAGCAGATGAGGCCAAGAACCTCCTCGCTATTGCTGCCAGCGTTATTGACAAAGCAGCCGCCAAAGGCGTTATTCATAAAAATGCCGCAGCTCGTAAAAAATCCCGTTTAGCTCGTAAAGCTAACGCAATTCAACAAGCACAATAACCTCAATAAAATTGAAACCCTGTCCACTAAAAAATGGATAGGGTTTTCTTCTTTTATCCTTTATTCGCATAATTCAATAATTATTTTTTCCAAAACTACCGGCCCAGATCGGCTTGACTTCAAGTCCTGATCTGCTGCCGCCAAACCAAGCATAGCCTCTCGTAGTTTTTTATCAGTAAAACCCCGGCTTTGCTTTACTAGTTTTTCGCCAATAAAGTTAGGTACCTTAAAATAGTCTGCTACCTCGCGGCTACTATACCCTTTATGAGTAAGTTCTTTGGCCTGCCATAGCTGTCTTACCTGACGGGCTAAGAGTGCTAATATCCTCACTGGATGTTCCCCGGCAGCCAATTGTTCACGCAACAACATAATAGCCTGGGAAGTTTTTTTTTGACTTAAGGCTTCCACCATAGTAAAGATAGATACCTCAGGCACTGATGATAAAATTTGCACTAAATCCTGTCGAGTAATGAGGTTTTTATCTGCCGCATATAATATTACTTTTTCTAACTCGTTGTTTATAAAATCAAGCGAAACTTGCGGCATCATGCTGACTGCGGCCACAAGATGCTCCTCAGCTTCTGTAGTCATTTTTATATTCAGTTCAGACAAACGTTCTGTCAGCCAAACACGTAAGTCTTTACCCTTTACTGGTAATGCTTCAAACACCACGCCAGTTTTTTCTACGGCTTTGTAAATTTTGCGTCGTTTATCAGGCTTATCAGCTAAATAAAATACAAGATGGCTATATGTCGGCATATTACTAAATAAATCAATTAATCGATGTAATTCAGGATCTATCTTTTCCTGTCCCTCATCGTTATTCTTGCGCCCAGCACTAAATAGTCCAGTGTTGCGAACAATAATTAAATTTTTTCCACCTAAAAATGGTATAGTTTCAATTGTATTGATCAGTTCTAGTATGGGGGGATCGGCTTCAAAAACAATAAGGTTCATATCCCTGTCTTCCGGAGGTACTACGCTGCTAATGAGAGCCTTCTCAATCTGCCGCAGAAAATAGGTTTCTTCCCCATACAAAAGATAAATAGGTGCAACCTTATTTTGCTTAATAGCGTTATATACGGCTTTATAGTTCATAGTTCACCAGCTTATTTGTTATTTTATATATGTATCAACTTCGATCGTTTCGCCATCAGACGTAAATATTATAGCACCATGGGTGTCTGTACGGTAGATAACAATATTCCTGTCAAGTAACCGTTTTACTATTTCCGGGTGTGGATGCCCAAACCGGTTGGCATAACCAACGGAAATCACGGCATAATCAGGATTAACAGCTTCTAAAAAAGGTACTGTAGTAGATGTCTTTGAGCCATGATGTCCGACTTTGAGTACTGTACAAGGCTTTACGCCGGTATTTGTAAGCAGCATTTCCTCACCGTTTGCGTCCAAATCACCAGTGATAAGAAAACTATGCTGACCATAACTGACCCTAACTACACTGGACACTTCATTACCAGAAACCATTTTATTATACTCATTTGCACCAACAGCATGGTCGATGCGAAAAGTCACTCCATCCAGCAAAAACGTCTGACCTGTATAGGTCGGAATAATGCCTACCGCCTGCTTGGCTTGGACAAGTGCCTGTACAGCTTGCGAATATTCTTCGCGCGGCAACATAACGTTATTGACCCTAATATTGGCGGCAACACCTGCTGCTCCTCCAGCATGATCTTGATGTCCATGTGTTAAGATTAAATAATCTACCGTTGTTACCCCATAATGTTTGAGATAGGGAGCAACCACCCTTTCGCCAACATCAAAACTTGAGCCGCTGATACTACCACCGGTATCTACCACCACAGCTTTACCGTGCGGTGTGATGATCAAAGTGGCATCACCTTGACCTACGTCAATAAAGTGTACGGCCAAGGGTTTTGGATACCAGATATAGACAGTCGCCAGGAGCATAATGAAACAAGCGCCTATCAGGCATTTTCTTGGATACTGCCGTACAAGCTGTCCAGGACCCGGTACAGACAATGGACGCCAGCCAAAAAGCCAAGCCAACAGCAAATAGTAAATACAACTTCCTACTACCCCTACAGACGGTATATAAACAGAACTATAAGGCACATCTGCCAACAAAGCTGTCAGCAATACTACCATACCTATTAATAGACTGCTGATAACAAACACTATATTGCCAACAGCCGGAACCAATGCATAAAGTATAATCCCTGCCAGCCCTAGTATAATAACGATTTCAACAATGGGCAGTACAAGAATATTGGCAGCAAATGAAATGAGCGAAACATTGTTAAAATACCAGGCAATTATCGGCAACACACCAAGCTGGGCACTTAACGTCACCGCCAACGGCCCAGCCAGCCAGGACGGTAATTTTGATAGATATTCCCATATTCGCCGATATAAAAATACTAAGCCTGCTGTAGCAGTAAAGGACAATTGAAAACTAATATCATATAGCAACAATGGCTGGTAAACAAGCATTCCTAGTGCAGTAAAAGATAAAGCCGTTGGAGCGTAACTGGCACGCTCAACTAACACAGCAATCAAACTAATGATCCCCATAATCATGGAACGAACTACCGGCGGCGTAAGCCCGCTTATTATGCCATAAAACACAATCGCCACAATCGCTACAACCGTAGTTGTCCAGGTACCTAAGCGAAGCTGACTGCCTAGCCATCGTATCAAGCCTGCTACCAGTGCGATATGAGCACCTGAGACGGATAAAATATGAATTAATCCAGTTGCCGCGAAATCCGCAATCACCTGCTTGTTTATTCCTTGATAACCACCAAACAGTACGGCGGTTAAAATAGCGGCATCGTTTACCGGCATGACTTTTTGCAATGCTCGAATCATTTCCGCTTGCCAGGCAGCCAGCGCGACACGCCAGGAATAGCCATTATGAGCTGCAAGCACCTTACCATTATGCTCTTGCACTGACATGCGCGCCTTAATCCCATCACGCGTAAGCGCGATGGTATGGTCAATTTGCCCCGGGTTATTATACCTATGTAACTCCCGCAATTTCCCATAAACAGTTATTTTATCACCATAAGCTGCCGGCTTTGCTGTGTCTTTATATTGTACATGTACGCGAACTTTTCCAAAGGCAGGTATACTTGGACCTGCCTGCTTTGCTTCTACATTTTCGACTCTGACGATATAGCTTACTTGGTTGCCCATTGTAGCTGTTTGGTTTACTTCAGGAATAGCATCGATAGTTCCCGTGATCTTAACGGTTTGTCCGATATAGTGACTAACATCGTCGGCTGGCACGATCCTGTCTTGGTGCGCATAAATCAATCCGGCAACAAAAAACAAACTGATCATCGGCCAAATAACTTGCTGATAATTATGAATAACACGCCATAACGCTATAAACAGCAAGCATAAAGCCATAACCATCAGCGTCGGAACATGCCAACTATATAGCCCAGCGTGCCAAATACCGGCAGCAAAAGCAGTACAAACCGCTACACTAATATTGTTTATCTGGATCATAATTATAGAGTTATTTTGTTTTTCAATTGATTATATTTAGACTCCCCAATCCCTGGAACTTTCTTAATATCAGCTATATCTCTAAACGGTTCATTAGCCGTACGATATTCAATAATACGTTCAGCTAATGCCGGGCCAACGCCTGGCAATCTGTCTAACTCCTCTTTAGAAGCAGTATTAATATTCACCTTATCACTGGTAGGAGTATTGTTAACAGCGCCGCCTGCAATAGGCGGACTTGTATTACTAGGTATTGCCGCATAAGGAACGTGAATGTGCATCTCATCTTTAAGTAACATGGCAAGATTAATGTTAGCCACATCTGCCCCAGGCAAAAACCCGCCTGCTGCGGTTACAACATCAACTACGCGGCAGCCGTTCGCAAGTTTATATACGCCGGGTTTACTTACTCCACCACTGACATATACCACAATGTCATTATCTGTACTATTACCAGCAATATCGTTTGCTAAATTTCCTGGTGGTGCTGTCACGGTACTAAAAGTCTGATCCTCAGATGTCTTTTTAATAAAGCTGTAAAAACCATAGGTCAATATCCCGCACGCTAGTATAAGAACAATAATTAGCTTTCTCTGCAGAATTCCCATTCATTTATACCCCACTTTATTTTTGGATATATTTTCAACAACTTAAACTAATATCCTGCAGAGATTTCATTTTTTGTAATTGTTTTACAGATATCGCCATTGACATTAAATTATTCGTTGATTACCATAGAATTGTAGGTAGCGGCTTTGAGCCGGTTTTGTAAGATGGCAGGATTGTAGGTGCCTTGAAAGAAGGTGAGTAGTAACAACCGGTCAATAGCTTATTGTAGATGTAGTAATGTAGAAAGGTAGGAATTTTCATGTCTATCCAATTTTTAATTGTTGTCCTTTATATCATTCTTCTCTTTGCTATCAGCCTCTATGCCAAGCGCAAAGCGGCTGGCGGTAGTGTAAACTTTTTATTTGGCGGTCGTCAGATGAATACACTTTTAGTGGCCGCTAATGTTACTGGTTTGGCAGTTGGCGCTGCTTCTACCGTTGGAGTAGCCGAAAATGCATTCTCCGCAGGTATCGCTGCCGGCTGGTACAATGCAGCCTGGGCTGCAGGCGCCTTAATTATGGGAGTATTGGCAGCCGGAAAATATCGCGAAATGAACTGTACCACGATTCCAGAGCTATTCGAACGCTATTATGATAAAAAAGGCCGAATTATTAGTGTAATTGGCCTAATTACCATACAATTGGTTATCACTTCAATGCAATATCTAGCTGGTGGCGCCATATTGTCCTCGATGTTGCCAGAGGTTTTTTCATTTACGGGTGGTATGATTACCAGTGCAGTTGTTTTCGTTGGAATAACTTTAATCGGCGGGCTATGGTCATCTGGATTATCCAATATAGTTAGTGTCGCACTGATCTATGTAGGAGTTGTTATCGCTACAATACTGACAGTTGGACAACAAGGTGGACTGACTACCATTGCCGCTAAACTACCACCAGGCACAGATTGGTTCAGCCCGATTGGCGGGCTTGGTTTTGCCACCATTGCCGGTTGGTTTGTAGTTATGATTACCCAAAGTTTATCGGCCCAAGGACCTGTGCAAATCGCCTGCGGTGCCATGAGCGCGAAAACCGCCAAACGGGGATTCATCTGGGGCGCCATTTTGATTTTCCCCATCGGCTTCCTATGTGCTGTTATGGGCCTAGCTGCCAGAGTTTCCCACCCTGATGTACAAGCGACATTGGCACTGCCTAAAATTATAATGGGGCTTGACCCGGTTATATCAGGTATCACCCTTGCTGCTTTATGGGCAGCTGATGTATCAACAGCCTGCACGCTGTTGCTTGGTGCCGGCACATTATTTGCACAAGACATATATAAACGGTTTATAAATCCTGCAGTTGCAGAAAGCAAATATGTTGTCATCAATCGGGTAACGATCTTGGCTTTAGGCTTTTTTACTCTATGGCTGGCTTTTAACGCTGTCGGCATTTTAAAAACCTTGCTCTTAGGCCTAAGCCTAACAACTGCATTTACTCTTATATTTTTATTTACCATCTTTTTCCCAGAATTATGCCGGCGAAATTCCGCCTTTTATACCACATTGGCTGGAATGCTAACTTTGCTGGCATGGCAATTAATTCCTGAAGTAAGAATAGTTGCTCATCCCATATATCTTGAATGGCTGGTATGTATGGCAACTTTCTTAGCTGTTGCGGTAATCGATCCGCAAAAAATCACTATCTCTG
>NZ_JBYKYF010000024.1:787-1319 GCF_057736855.1 Sporomusa sp. | reverse complement strand
GATATAACTAGCATAGATGTTGGCCGCGCCGCACTACGAATGGCTATCAGTGAAAACAGGCAGGATGAGCAAGAAACTCGACAATTATTTGCAAAACGTGGTCTGCTAACAGTAGCAGTAGATTTTGGCGGCGAGTTGCTTCCTTCTGTAAAGAAAATCATTGAAAGAGCGGTTGTAGCTGCACAACGCCAAAACCTAGTACCCAGTAATCATGTTGGTGAAGGCGCCGTTGCTGGAGCGGTCCGGGAAGCCTTAGAACAAGTTATCCCCAAGGCAGTTGGTCTTAACGTCGGTGGCAAAATTGGAATTGCCCGGCATGGTGAGCATCTCTGTGTAGCTATTTATTTTGGCGTTGGTGTGCTAAATCTTAATGAAGTGGCTGTAGGGCTTGGACATCGCTCATTACCACAATAAAGTACAGGTACCGGTAAACCGGTACCCTGTTTTTATATGCGAGTAAGCAATTGAGCTAATACTTTGTATTTCGCTTCACTAATAGCTTGATCATAATCGACGATATACCATTCGCCAT
>NZ_JBYKYF010000024.1:0-777 GCF_057736855.1 Sporomusa sp. | reverse complement strand
ACTGAATTTTGTTCTGCTTGCAAAGTCGCAACAACGGCTGTATAGTTTCCTTGCTGAGCCAGTTTTTTTACAGATAACAAATTGGAATTTTTAATTGTCGACTGGCTCTCCCCAGTTACATATTTTAACACCGTCTTTGTGTCATTAACCGATGTTGGAGAGACATACAGTGCAGCTTCCTTCATTCGACCACTTTTGGCAGCATCATAAAAGCTTTGCACTACATCCTCCGGGGACAACCCAGACTGGCGCTGAGCCTCCGAACCGTCGCCACTACACCCCGCAATAACAAGTAGGATTAACATGAGCATAGCAACCACAATCAACTTATTTCTCATATAGACTTACTCCATTCTTTGATATTATGGTAACTGCTACATGCCTATTATATCATAAAGCAGGTTTAATTTTTATGGATAGTTATGTAAATAAATACTCTTTCTTATTACAATAATAAACAAAATTAAGCAGCAGTAAAATCGGCATTCCAATGACAAAAGACCAATGAAGAGTCTTGTGGCGATACATATACATGCCAACAAGTACACCTGCAGCACCAAAAAATAATGCTATCCAAAAAGAATGTGCGTTCACGAGTCCGCCGTCCTTTTATTTTTGCCCTTCGTTTATCTACTCTTACTAGAAAAAATGCAACTAAGTTCCATATACTATACAATAGAAACCAATTAGATTCAATAATACTCAAGACCGCAACTCCCTTTGTTACTCTAACGAAATTATATGGTTCTTTGTCAAATGTTGGGGTAAAGCATAAAG
>NZ_JBYKYF010000363.1:0-2675 GCF_057736855.1 Sporomusa sp. | reverse complement strand
TAAAAAGAGGCGTGTCACAAGACGTTTTTTCCATAAACGTTTTGCGACACGCCCAATATAATCCAGGCTGATCAGCACAACAGCTGATCAACATTGACCACTGCCATGCTCTTGGCATATTTTTTTTAGTTCGTGTACCAACGCTGTCGGATCTTTACAAGTCATGGCTTCTGACATTACACAAAACCCGTTAGCGCCACTTGCTAATACCCTTGCAGCATTATCTCGGGTAATGCCACCAATAGCAAAAACCGGCAGATTCACCGCCTGACAGACTTGCTTAAGCAAAGCTAGTCCCTTTGGGGGAAGGCCTTGTTTGCAGGCGGTAGCATACATATGGCCAACAACCAGATAAGATGCCCCAAGTTCTTCAGCCTCTTTGGCTTCAGCAACCGAATGAACCGATGCACCGACAACCAGAGAATACTCCCTTTTATGATAATTTCGTAATGCCGGCATGGATAACTGCAGGTGAGTCAGTTTCAAATTTTCAGCAACAATAGCATGTTGGTGGACAATCAGCAGTACTTGGTAATTATCACAAATAGTTTTCACTTTACGGGCTAACTGCTCATAGGACGGCAAATCCAAATCTTTTTCCCTGAGCATTAACGCATAAGGTCTTGCTTGCGCTAATTGTTGTATGCGGTGCAAAAAATCCTCTTGACAAAGCATACGCTGAGTCACACAAATCAACATACGCGCTATACCCTCACATAGTCGGTATAAACCGGCTGGAGACCTCGGCTGAGAATGGTTTGATGAATTTGTTCCACGCTGCGCGAATCGGCAATTTCAAATTGCTCATCTCCCTTATCTTCCGTGTTATGTCCCCCAACACCGACTCTAACCCCGGCAGATATTTTTGTCGCAGCCATACCAATGACATGATCACGAAACCCTGCCCGCTCCCGAGTAGAAATGGTAATTCCAGCAAACGGCATAAATAGGCGATAAGCCAGGATAACTTGTAGCAGTTGCCGCTCATGAACATCATTGGCATAATTCTTCGCATTGTTTATATAAGGGCGCAACCGCGGCACCGAAAAAGAAATCTCCGCATGAGGATATTTTTGCTGAAGAAAATAAGCATGCAAACCAACAGCAAAGGCATCTTTACGAAAATCATCAAGTCCCAGCAAAACCCCAAAGGCTACCCCACGCATGCCTCCCCGCAAGGCACGCTCTTGTGCATGAAAGCGGTAAGGATATACCCGTTTCGGTCCACGTAAATGAACCTGTCGATACTTATCGGGATTATATGTTTCCTGATAAACACTGACAAAATCGCTGCCACACTCGTGTAAATATGCGTATTCATCACTATTCAGGGGATAAATCTCAATACCCACTGCGGGAAAGTACTTGGCTGCTAATTTAACGGCCTCTCCAATATATTCAACCCCAGACCAATGACGGGATTCTCCGGTGAGAAGCAAAATTTCCTTCAGTCCAGTTGCTGCTATCGCTTGTAGTTCAGCCTCAATTTCCCCTAAAGTCAATTTTCCCCGCTTGATGCGGTTCTGGCAGTTGAACCCGCAGTAAATGCAATGATTTTCACAGTAATTAGCCAGATATAGCGGCGTGAAGAGTTGGATGGCATTGCCAAAATGTCTCCTGGTTTCTAGCGTGGCTTTAGCCGCCATAGCTTCCAGAAACTCTGCCGCCGCAGGTGACAGGATAATGCCATAGTCTTCAACAGAAAGCCGCTCTTGCCGCAATACTCGCTTGACATCCTCGCCCGTATACTGCTGGTAATCATACCTCTCCCGCAAAGTATTGACTCTATTCAGTACATCGGACTCAATGACTTCCATCCCTGCCAAATACATCATATGGTCTTGTCCTGTCATCAGTATCACTCCTCCAAAAAACCAGTCAAAGGACTGGATGCCTCCGCCCGGCCCTCCAATACTCGACCCAACCCAGCCAGGTAAGCCTCCCTACCAGCCTTAACAGCATGTTTGAATGCGTTGGCCATTTGGGCTACATTGCCGGCGGTGGCAATAGCCGTATTGCACATCACGGCAGCTACGCCCATTTCCATGGCTTCACAGGCTTGCGACGGTCGGCCAATGCCGGCATCGACAATGATCGGCAAATCAATTTCTTCCACCAAAATACGAATGAATTCTTTAGTACACAATCCCTTGTTGCTGCCAATCGGTGCCCCCAGCGGCATAACAGTAGCTGCTCCTGCATTAACCAGCGCACGAGCTACATGGAGATCCGGATACATATAAGGCATGACAACAAATCCTTCTTTAGCCAAAATTTCAGTAGCTTTAATGGTTTCATAATTATCTGGCAGCAAATATTTCGAATCCTGAATCACTTCCAATTTAATAAAGTTACCGCATCCGATTTCCCGTGCTAAGCGAGCAATCCGAACAGCCTCTTCTGCGTTTCTCGCACCTGATGTATTCGGCAAAATGGTTATTCCCGCGGGAATATAATCTAATATATTTTCCTGGCCGCCGACATTGGCCCTACGCAAAGCAAGGGTTACTATTTCCACTTCACCATGTTTAATGACTTCCCGGATCATTTCGAGAGAAAACTTACCTGAGCCCAAAATAAAGCGAGAGTGAAATTCATATCCTCCAATTACCAGTCGGTCATTCATACTCAGCACCTTCCTTCTATTCTCTTTTCCTTTCATCTATCTTCAACCC